>WFWM01000042.1 GCA_015491145.1 Patescibacteria group bacterium
TCTTCAACGAGTTTCTCAGGAGTGGAAAAGCCGGGCTGTTCCACATTGGTGGAATCCAGCATCAGGAAGAGGTTATTCTCTCGCTCAAAGAAAGCATAGGAGGCTTCTTCTTCCGGTGTTGGCACGCCATTTTCGTGGGCCAGCTTGTAGTCACCTGGAACGACGACATTGCCATGCTTCGTCTCGAGAATGATGCCCATTGAGTCGGGGATAGTGTGCGTCACACCGAAGAAGCGAAACGTGTGGCCATCGATGACGATACGATCATTGGTCTCGACTTCGTGGATCGTGAGCGGAGGGAGGTGGGGGAATTCCGCCTGCCGTTTCTTTATCATCACCGCGGTGAGGCGACGGGTGTAGATAGGAGGATTGCCGATGCGATGGTGGATGAAGGGGATACCGCCAATGTGGTCGAGGTGGCCGTGCGTCACGAAAAGCGCCTTCACCCGGTGGGCGTTTTCCTCAAGGTACTGGGTGTTTGGCAGGATGTAGTCAATCCCCGGCGTTTCCTCCTCGCTAAACATAAACCCGCAATCGATGACGTAGATGTTGTCGCCATACTCAATGGCGGTCATATTCCTCCCAATTTCCTCCACGCCACCGAGAGGGATGATGCGCACATCGCCCTCTGGCAGCGGAGGGAGTTGAATGGTTGGTGTGCGTGTCTTTCCCTTTGCCTCCGTTCTCTTCTTCCTCTGCGTGCCACGCGACGGCGTGCGCCCTGTGGTACGCACCCGCGGCGACGGTGAGGAGCTCGGTTGGGTACGCTTACGCCGAACGACCGGTTTGCGTTCCTCCGGAAGAGAGAACTCTTCGCGAAGCACTCGCACCGAGGGTTGTTTCCGTGATTTTCTCTCAGGACTCATACTGCAACGACAGGAGAAATGCGGCTAATCCCATCAGAGCGGGTAATTTGGTTTGGAATGGCTATCCACTGCTTACTCTGAAAATGATGTGGGAGGCGCAGGCTGTGCCTGAGTGGCACCCAAGAGCGCGGCCACGAAGGGCCAGAGGTAGGAGCGCTTTCGATACCAGTGTTCGATGTTAGCAAACCGATCTGATGGCGCCGTGAGCACCGGCGGAAGCCTAATGCCCTGCACATCGGAGCGGATAGCATAGGTGGTGAGAGGGGTAAAGAGGAAGGAAGCGGGAAGGTCCTCTTTCAGCGCTGCAATGACTGGCGCGTTCGCTTTCTGCAGCGCCTCTGTCGTGGTCGCCCTCCGTGCCTTCTCCAACGCTGCATCCACAGCAATATTTGCATACTGGGACACATTGAGCCCCGGATCGTTGCGTTGGGAAGAGTGCCAGAAGGGAAAGAGATCACCTTCCTTGCCCGTTACCATACCAAAAAGGAGCACCCCGAACAACCGGGGACGGATGATCTCAGCGGTAAGCGTGCCGGTATCGTAGGTCTTCACCTCTGTTGGGATACCAGCGGCGCGCCATGCTCGAGCTATGAACGCGGCGATGGAAGGGAGGGGTGGTTGTGTCCCTGTGATGATGGTGAGCCGCACGGGGTTTGCAGAGTCTTTCCCGGCGTGCCACAACCCCTCATCATCTTGTTTCCATCCCGCCTGTTGGAGGAGCTGGGAAGCACGCTTCAGCTTCGTTTCAGGAGAAGTGGAGGAAGCGGCGAGGAGAGGAGAGAGGGGGGGGAGGGGTCCTGCGGCCTCCCACACTTCTCCTTGCAGCACCTGCTGGACCAGCTGGCGTCGATCGATGAGTGTGTCGAGTGCCTGCCGCACGAGGCGGTGCTTCAACAGCGGTTCTTGATTGTAGTTGTAGAAAAGGGCGAACACCTGATCCGTGGGGCGAACGAAGCGCCGGAGACGCTTTCGGGTTGCAGCAGGGAGTGAAGCGATGGTGCTTGAAGAGAGCGAGACAGTCGCATCGATATTGCCCTGCACGAGGGCTTCCTGCACCGCTGCGGCAGAACGGTAGAGACGGAAGGTGATGCTATCGAGCCGCGGGGGGAAGACGGCGGAAGGAAACGCGCGGAGCGTTACGCTTTCCACTGTTCCATCAGGGGAGCGGGTCATCCCAGCAAACGCAAAGGGCCCTGCCCCTACGGGCCGCATATTTGCGGGATGGATCCAGAACGATTGCGGCGTCGTGTCCTTCCAGAGGTGGGCAGGGAGTATTCCCAACTGCAGCAGGTCAAGTGCCTGCAGAGGGCCGATTGAGGCAGGGAAGGTGAAGGTGAGGGTGGAGGTACCAGTGGCTCGGACACGCACGCCACTGTAGCGACCGGCGAGGAAGGGAGCAACGGAAGGATCTTGGGCCAGCCGATAGGTGAACGCAACATCTTCTGCTGTGAGCGGTGTGCCATCGTGGAAACGGAGGGAGGGGCGAAGCGTTACCACGTACTCCCGCGGATTTTCTCGTTGCTGCGTAATGGATTGGGCGAGGTACGGCACCACCTTGCCTTTCGCGTTCGTGCGGGTGAGTCCGGCAAAGATGAGGAAGGCAATGTCTTGCTCTGCAGGGAGCGAAGCAAGGAGAGGGTTGAGGACCCGCACATCCCCCACTACTCCTTCCATGACGGTACCACCGACCTCGGCGACCTCTACGCTGATCGCTCGGCTTACTGACCACAGCAGCAGGAGAGCGCCAACGCCGACAAGGAGCAACCCTCCTCGCAGCAGCCATCGGCTCGTCGGGCGGATCGTTGCTTCCCATTCCTGGAGAGACCGTAGGAGAGGGAGGTGCTCCATCATAGGATACGGAAAGCAGGATGGGGTGCGTGGTTTGGCAAGAAGGAGAGGTTAGAGGGAGAGGAGGTCGAACACCACGAGGAAGACGAGGCAGAGCGCGAGCACGATAGTAGCGCGGAAGAGGAAGAGTTCTGGCCCCCGTCGGGTCGAGAATGCCGCGCTGAAGTTGTCCCCCCCAAACGCTCCACCGACACTCGCTCCCCGCTGCTGGAGCAGAATCGCAAGGACGAGGAGCACCGACAGCACGATGGTGAGGTATGGGGCGCTCGCCTCAAGCAGAGCCTGCATTGGCAGGGAGGGTAGCACACCGTCGCTTTCCTTCGCAAGCCTCGCTTGACGGGGAAGAAAGAAGGTGCTAGGTTGGCGGTGCTCTTGGGTTTGGCTCGGGTGAGTTGCGGGCGCAACCCAAACCTCAAGCGGCAACCACACGCAGGGCGCAGCAAACGAATCGCTGGAGGGTTTACAGGAAGCAAATTCCCAACGGCGGCTCGCGGCTGCGACTCCTTTGTTATTAGCAGGTAGGCTGCGCAACGCCTCTCCTTTCCATCGGCGTTAGCGAAGCTCCATCTCTGGTGAGGCTATGACGAAGAGCAATCAGACGAGCGCAATCATCTCCTCTGTTGCGTCATTGCCGAAGAAGACTTTTCAAAAGTTTCGCCCGCCTCTTACCGAGAGCCCCCACCTCGTTGAGGCCCAGCTTGCGTCGTTCCGGGCTTTCTGCAGTGAAGGGTTGCGAAAGATTTTTGAAGAGTTTCGCGTCATTGAAGATTACGGAGGAGGGAAGAAGTTTCGATTGGAGTTCACGGCTATTGAGTTGGGGCGCCCCCAGTGCGACGAGTATGCAGCCAAGGAAAATCAGGTGACCTATCAGGCGCCAATTCGTGCGCGGGTGCGACTCACGAATGCTGCGTTGGGGGTCACAAAGGAGCAAGAGGTGTTCCTCGGGGAACTTCCTCTTATGACCGATCATGGCACCTTCATCATCAATGGGGTGGAGCGGGTTATTGTGCCCCAGCTCGTTCGTTCCTACGGCGTCTTCTTCACGATGGAGTATGGGAAGGACCTCCAAAAGGTGTTTGGGGCAAAGGTGATCCCTGTTCGCGGCGTATGGCTTGAGGTTGAGACGGAGCGAGGCAAGGATGGTGCAATTGCGGCATTTGTGAAAATTGACCGCCATCGCCGGGTTCCGCTCACTCAGCTGCTGCGTGCCCTTGGGGCGGAGACGGATGAGGCGATCCTGTCGCTTGCTGGTGATCATGCAGGAGCTCGCGCACTCTTGGAGGCGACGCTGCGGCAGGATTCAGCACGGACAGCCGATGAAGCGGTGGTGGAAATCTATCGGCGGCTGCGGGATGGCGATCCTCCCTCTCCTCAGCATGCCCGGGATCTGGTGCGGGGGCTCTTTTCACCGGAGCGATACGATCTCTCATATGTAGGGCGATACCGGCTCCACCAGCGCTTCGGGCTCCCAATGGAACCTTCGGCATTGCAGGAGCGATCACTCACCCTTCAGGACTGGGGAGTGATTGTGCGGCACCTCGCTGATCTCTACGCGGATCCACAGGCAGAAGGGGATGACATCGACCACCTTGGGTTCCGTCGGGTGCGGCTCGTCGGCGAGTTGATGGAGCAGCGCCTCCGTATCGGCCTTGCCCGAATGAAGCGGAATGTGCAGGACAAGATGTCTACAGCGGAGAATGATACGGTGCAAGTCGTGCAGCTCCTCAATCCGCGTCCTTTCAGCGCTGCGATTCGAGAGTTCTTTGCGTCCAACCAGCTCTCCCAGCTTGCGCAGCAGCAAAACATCCTCACCGAAGTGGAGCACCTCCGCACGCTCTCAGCGCTCGGTCCCGGCGGCCTCACACGAGAACGGGCCGGCTTTGAAGTG
>WFWM01000043.1 GCA_015491145.1 Patescibacteria group bacterium
GCATGCCCATTCCAATTGATAATGTTGTCGTATGCGTCGCCTGAGTTTGTTCTTATTCATTACGCTATTGCCCATTCCTCAGGAAGTTGCCGCCCATGGTGACTTCTCTCAGGGGGCAATGGAAGCGGGAACTTATATGGTGCCGGGCACTATGCTGTTTTCTTTCTTCTTTTTCCTCCTTTTTCTTTTACTCTTCGGTGGGCTGATCTGGCTCCTTTTCCGACAACGAGAAGAGGCGCATAGGAAAGATTCGGCATTGCAAATAGCACGGGAGCGATACGCGAAGGGTGAGATAACAAAGGAAGAATACGAGGAGATTCGGAAGGAGCTGACGAAAGCATAGTTTTTATTCAGTTATTTCTCACTGTTTCAGCTTTTATGGAGTACTTCTACCAACACATCTCATCTTTATCCTTTGAGGAAACCCTGCAGCGAGTTCGGCAAAACCTTGCCGCGGAGGGGTTCGGTATTCTCTGCGAAATCGATGTGCAGGCAACGATGCGGGAGAAACTTGGCAAGCACATCCCGCCGTACCGCATCCTCGGGGCCTGCAACCCAACATTCGCGCATCAGGCGCTCGAAGCTGAACCTGCCCTCGGTGTGCTCCTGCCTTGCAATGTCATTGTGTATGAGAGGGAGGGGCGAGTGTTCATTGCGGCTGTGACCCCTTCAGTCGCGCTCGGCGTGGTGCGCAACGACGCGCTCACCCCCATCGCCCGAGAAGTGGAGGCGAGACTGAAGCAGGTGGTGGAAGCGGCGACGCAGCGTCGCTCGTAGTGCGCGAGCTGAAAGGAAGGCTGTGGTATACTGCTCTCCTATGATAGGAGAGAAACTGCTGGTATGCCGCAGTGTCGCAACCAACCGGAGGTAGCGTGTGAGGAGGGAATGCTCCCCAACGGCCTGCGGTGGATTGCGGTGCCGATGGAGGGAGTCGCAACCGCCACCGTCGTGGTCGGGGCGAAGGTGGGGGCGGCGCATGAAGACCTTTCCCACAACTACGGCGTTGCCCATTTCCTCGAGCACCTCTTCTTCAAAGGAGGCAAGCGCTATCCGAAGCCGAAAGAGGTGGCCCTCGCAATTGATAGGGTAGGAGGGATCTCCAACGCCTTCACGAGCTACCTCAATACCCACTACTGGGTTTCCGTTCCCGCAACCCACCTTGCAACCGCATTCGATGTCCTCGAAGATATGCTGCGCAATGCCACCATTCCTCCGGAAGAACTCGAACGGGAGCGCAAGGTTATCCTCGAGGAAATCAGTCGCTACGAAGACGACCCGGAGTCTTCGGTGTGGCACTTGATGCAGGAGAGCCTCTTCGGGCATCAGCCGCTTGGCGGGACCATTCTCGGAACCCGCCGTTCAATCCAAGGAATGACAAGGGAAACGGTGGTGTCCTTCCGCGAGACCTACTATCGACCGGACAACCTTGTGGTAGCGGTGGCCGGCGCAATTGATCAATCGGCGCTTCCTACAACATTGGAGCGGTGGTTCGGTTCGTGGCAGACAGAGGGAGCGCCTCCGCCGGATGCTTCCTTTGACCCTTCTCTCCGGGGAATTCGTGTCGCGGTGAGTACGCGAACGGATCTCACGCAAGCCCACCTCATCATTGGGACTTCTCTGCCGATTGGGATACACGATCCAGCAGCGTACGCCCTCGAGGTCGCTGCGTTCGCCCTCGGGGGATCGCTTTCCTCTCGATTCTTCCACCTCATTCGGGAAGAGCGAGGCCTCGCTTACCGGGTGAGCACCAGCTTCGACGCTTACCAGAGCGTGAGTACCCTTACCACCTATGTCGGCACTGCCCCGCAGAACCTCAGAGAAGTGGTTGCTCTCCTCAGTGAGGAACACGTAAAGCTCGGCACAGAAGGGATTACGGAAGAAGAATGTACCACTGCCCGGGAGGCGCTCGCCGGGCGTTACGCGCTCCGATCAGAGACGAGCCACGCAATTGCAAACCATGCAGCATTCGCTTCCCTCTACCAGCTCGCCGACCGAACTCCCGCGGCAGCTCGTCAGCGCATCCTCTCCACTTCCTACGACGAAGTCCAAGACGCACTCCGACATCTCGCACGAGCGCCGCTCCACCTTGCGGTGGTGTCGGCGCTTCCGGAAGATGAGGTGAAGAAAGCAGCAGAGCCGCTGCTGTCCAATCCAACTTCTTCCCACTAGCTATGCTCAATTTTCGTCGCGAGAACCAGTGCGGGAGGAGGAGGTTCGTCGGAGAGTTTTTGGCGCCCTTCGAGAAGGGGTCGCTGTCTCAAGCAGCGTCAAGGCTTCCTCTAGTGTCAGCGATGCGGGATCCGCATCCTTGAGGGATCGACGCTTCGTGCCGCAAGCGACATAGGGGCCATACCTTCCAAGGCGTACTTCTACCGGCTCGCCTGTCTCTGGATGCACACCGAGATGTCGCGGAAAGGAGAGAAGTTCCAGTGCCTTCTGGAGCGTGACGGAGGAAGGATCCATAGCAGAAGGGATACTCACCCGCTTCGGCTTTCCACTCTTTGCGCTCCCTTTTTCCCCCGGCTTCCCAAGCTGGAGGTACCACCCGTAGGGGCCCGGAAGGAGGAACACGGGTTGTCCCGTGGCTGGGTCTGTACCCAACGGTGTATCGAAGGTTGCCACGGATCCGTTTTCAGCCCGTAACCCGTTGCATTCAGGGTACCGACTACAGCTCATAAAACGCCCCTGCCTTCCGAGTTTGTAAACCATCGACGCGCCGCAGTTGGGGCAGGGAAATTCTTCTGGAGCCGGTCCGAGCGTCGTTTGCTTTGGTAGTGTTCGTTCCTTTTCTTGCACCGCAGGGGCGAACGAAGCGTAGAACGCCACGAGCGTCTCCCGATACCCCCGTTCACCTCGAGCAATTTGGTCGAGCTCCTCCTCCATCTCAGCGGTGAAGGAATCGGAGATGTAGCGGGGGAAGTGCTCTTCCAAAAAAGAAGCCACCACTTCTCCAATGAGCGTTGGCTTGAGAGACCGCCCTTTCCGCTCCACGTATCGCCGTTTGAAGAGCGTCTCGATGATGGTGGCATAGGTGGAGGGCCTGCCAATGCCGCGCTTTTCCAGCTCACGGATGAGACCTGCTTCTGAGTAGCGTCGCGGTGGTTGAGTCCACTTCTCCTCCACCACAACTTCCTGAAGCGTGACCGCTTCCCCTTCCTCCACGGGAGGGAGGGTTACTTCCTCTCCGCGTCCTTCCGGCTCTGCAGTAAGCCATCCCTCCCGCACGATCCGACTCCCATTCGCACACCACAGCAGGTCAGGGCGCGTGCTGCTTGCTGCACATATTCGCAGCCGCTCCACTACCGCTGGCTTCATCTGGGAAGCGAGTGCGCGGGAACGAATGAGGCGGTAGAGGCGCCGCTGATCTTCGTTGGCGCCTGCTTCCTCCCGCAAGGGATCGGTTGGCCGGATCGCCTCATGGGCTTCCTGCGCGAGCTTGCTCCTTGCACGAAACTGGTGCGCTTCGAACAGCTCCTCGCCGAATAGGATATTGACTGCCTTCCGGAGCGCCTGTTGCGCCTGCTCGTAAAGAGTAGGGGAATCGGTGCGCATATAGGTGATGA
>WFWM01000044.1 GCA_015491145.1 Patescibacteria group bacterium
AGGGGGTTTCTCCTAGGATCTCTTGCAGTGCCATGCCGTGCTGCTTCGGGAGGTGGATCTTGAGGCCGACGGGCAGGACACTGCGGTCGAGGAGGGCTTCGCGGAGGAATCGTTGCCCTTCCTCAGATTGTCCTCGTTGCTTGATGATATCTTCCACATAGGCACGCATCGCGTGAAGATTCGCGAAAAACAATCCGACTGCTTCAACTATGAGGGACTGCAGTGTTTCCGGGTTGGTGATGCTGTCTTTGAACGCAACGAACTCCTCTTTGGTGATGTAGGTGTGGAATTCGGGTGGGATAGAGTGTGCGGTGATAATGTATACCTTTAACAGGGCACGGCGTGTTTCTTCGGTGATGAGGTGGAGGTATTCCTCGGGGATGCTATACCCCCATTGTATGAGATGCCCCAACCCTTCCAATAACGCACCCTGCAGCGTCTCTTCCGAGGCGAAGGGGAGGTATTGCTCGATGTTGTATCCCTCTCGAATGCGATACACCAACCCTTTTCTGAGTGCTCGTTGGAGTGTGTCGGGTGCGGCTCGATGTATGAGTTCTTTAGAGATAGGCCGTCCTAGCATCATTTGTCCGACGATGCTTTCCTCAATCATTGCTTGTTCCTTCTCGTGAGGATTGTGTTGCTGTCTCTCTCTAGACGAGCCGTTCCCTTTTGGTCGTTCCCCCATACGGTTCTATTTGGCTGCTTAGCTTTGGAATACACTAATGAGTATTGCCACATTCCCCAATGATCGCGAACCTATTGACGGTTTTTCATGGGAAAAGCAACCCTATTCCTGCTGCACGGAAATAGAAAGGGTGCATACTGCCTTGTTAGAAAGGGTGAGGGTGAGGGTGTAGGATCCGACCGTCTTTATTGGTGGATGTTCCTGAATTGCAATATCCTTCGGAAGGCGGATTGCGCAGGTGTGCTCGAGCTGCTCTAGGATGTGTTCGTCTCGCACGGTTGTGTAGAGGCGTCCCGATTCATTCGCGCGAGCGGGAATGATGAGTGCGCCGTGCTTCTGGAGGCAATTTCGGATTTGCGCAAGCAGTGCGGCGCGTTGCTTGCGCTTTGTCTCCAACTGCTCCTCCTGCTGCTGTGCGATCGTTCTCGCTTGTGCTTCAGTGAGCGGTCGCGCGAGGTGTTTGGGAATGAGGACATTCTTTGCGTAGCCGTCTGGCACTTCGACAATGTTCCCCTTCCTTCCGTAGCGCGCCACATCGGCAAGCAGCAGCACGCGCATACCCCTTGCATTATGGTTTCCGTGCCTCCTCAAGCGCCCGTTCCATAATCCGGTCACGACCTTGGCGCACATCATCGAGTGTCACCTTCACCGGGATATCCGGCTGTATCCCTTTCTTCGATATCGTCTTCCCTGAAGGGGTTAACCAGTGGGCAACGGTAATTTTGAGATTCGTCTTTGCATCAACTGGAAAAAGCTCTTGCACGGAACCTTTCCCAAAGGAGCGCTCACCAATCACGACCGCCTTTTTGTGGTCTTGAAGCGCACCTGCAAGGATTTCCGAAGCAGAGGCGGACCCCCGGTTGATGAGGACGAACACCTTTGCCCCTGCCTTCGTTCGCTGGAGCACGTTGTAGCCACGGGAGCGGTGGTGGACAATAGGCTTCCCTTCCCCGCGATACTCAGAGACGACAACCGCCCCGGCGGGAAGGAAGTAGCTTGCAATCTCCACCGCGGCATCGAGGAAGCCTCCCGGGTTGTTGCGAAGATCAATGATGAGGGTTCGGGCTGGGCTTTCCACAAATTCCCGTAGGGCCTGCCGAAACTGTTCCACACTCCTGCCCCCAAAGTTGTAGAGGGAAATGATGAACGCATCGCCCCGCACCGCGGTATCGATCGTGGGAATCGTGATCTCGCCCCGCACGATGGTGATGTCGCGAGGCGAAGGCTCTCCTTCTCGCACGATCGTGAGTGTGACAGGGGCCCCCACCTTGCCGCGAATGCGCAGGACCGCATCTTCAATCGTCCATCCCTGCGTGAGCTCGCCGTCTACCGCAATGATTACATCTCCCGCCTGCAGCCCCGCTCGTTCAGCTGGCGTCCCCTTCAGTGGTGCGACCACCGTGAGAACCCCGTCGCGAATGCCGATTTCTATACCCACACCCCCGAAGGATCCGCGAATGTCTTCCGTAAAGAGCTTATTCTCAACAGGGGGGAGAAAGGTGGTGTAGGGGTCGTGGTACGCTGCGGCGAGCCCCTTCACTGCCCCGTACACCCTATCTTGGACAGACACAGTTGTCGTTGGCGTGGGGGGCACGTAGTAGGTATCGAGCAGGTGCCACGCTTTGTAGAGAGGGGTAAAGTCTGCCTCCGCTGGGGGTTCATTCCATGAGCCGACGATGGTGATGGTGCCGAAGGCAGAACGAACCATCCCTCCCGCGATTGCTCCTCCGAAGAATGCAACGACAACCGCCGGCAAAACCGCGATACGGGTAAGGCGGGAAGAAAAAGTGTCTCGCATAGCGGGAATGGTAACAGAGGGAGGGAGTCCTGTCTAACGCTGTGGTATACTGCAGGAAAGGCATAGTATGCGGCATGACCTCCTTTTTCCGAAGAGTCGTTGGATCGATCTACAATCCCCCTCGGAAGAAGAGTTGCGGCAGCTCGCTTCTGCCCTCTCGCTTCCTCTCACGATTGTTGAGGAGCTTACTTCGCCTTCAGCGCGGACCCGCTGTGAGGTACTGCCGGAGGCTGCAATGCTCTACCTCGTATTCTTTGTGCCGGCAACGAAACGGCCGGGACAAGGCACAGAAACCGAGGTGGATCTCATCATCACTCCGTCGTGGGTAGTTACTGTGCACTATGATCATATCGACGCGATTCACAAGCTCCGAAAGGAACTCGAGGTGGTTATCGCGGAACAAGAAGGTCGTGTGAGGTGGGATGGGGTGGAGATCGGGCGCCTCATTCTTCGTAAGCTTTACTCTTCCGTTCGCCATGAACTTGCTGCAATTCGTTCCGATCTCGAGACCATAGAGGCGCAAATGTATGAAGGGAAGGAGCGGGAAATGGTGTTTGCCCTTGCAAAGAGTGCTCGGGATCTCCTCAATGTGCGACAGGCAATCGAGCCCCAGGAGGTAATGTGGCGCACGCTGGAGGAGCAGGTCGCATCTCTTCCCACCTCCCTTTCTGCAGAAGGGAAAGCGTTTTCGCGACTCGTGCGGAGCGCGCGGCGGGCGTATCGGGAAGTGCTCATGGAGGTGAAAACCCTCACCGCGTGGCTTCGTGAACTGCGTGAGACAAACAACTCGCTCGTCAGCACGAAGCAGAATGAAGTGATGCAGACGCTCACCATTATGGCGTTCGTTACCTTCCCTCTCACACTCGTCTCGAGCATCTTTGGAATGAATACGAAAGACCTCCCGATCGTTGGAATGCCGGGAGATTTCTGGATTGTGCTGGGTATGATGGCGGGGATGACGGTGGCGTTTTTCTGGTACTTCTGGCGAAAAGGTTGGCTCCGATAGGGTGATATGTGGTTCATTGCCAACACGCAACGACACACTCCCCTTCCCTCCCCCGTACCTCTTCCTGTAGTCAGCCTCAGAAGTACGCCGCAAGGAGGAAGACAACCGCAACCTTGCGTCGAGGAAGAGGCGACGAGCGAGGTGCGTGTCTACTCCTGTGGACCGACTGTGTACGACACTGCGCACATTGGCAACCTTCGCGCTTACGTAGTAGCGGACACGCTCAATCGGGTCCTGCGCGCGCGTGGCCATAAGGTGCGTCATACCATCAACATTACCGACTTTGGCCACTTGACCTCGGATGCCGATGAGGGCGAAGACAAAATGCTCATCGCGTTGGCGCGGGAAGGGCTCCCTCGAACGATGGAGGCAATGCGGCAGGTTGCCGATACCTACACACGCCAATTCTTCCGAGACCTCGATGTCCTCAACATTCCGCGAGACCGCTACCAATTCCCACGAGCCAGCGAGCACGTACCCGGTATGGTCGCGATTGTGCAAACCCTGCTCGAACGGGGATACGCCTACCGCCTCGAGGATGGCATCTACTTTGACACGAGCACCTTCCCGGAGTACGGGCTTCTTGGGAATGTGCGCGCTGCCTCCAAGGAAGCTGGGGCACGGGTTGCCCCCCACCCACACAAGCGCCAACCTGAGGACTTTGCCCTCTGGAAATTTTCAGACGATGCCACGCTCGGTTGGGAGGCACCATGGGGGAGAGGGTTTCCGGGATGGCATACGGAATGCGTGGCAATGATTTTTGCGACGCTCGGCCGTTCAATCCACATCCACACAGGCGGAGAAGACCACATCGCCATCCACCACAACAATGAGATTGCGCAAGCCGAAGTGTTGACAGGCCGGCCGCTCGCTCGATGCTGGCTCCACAATGCTTTCGTGACGGTCGAAGGAAGAAAGATCGCAAAGTCTATCGGCAATGTCATCAAGCTTTCCCACCTTGAGGAGCGGGGGTTTGCTCCCCTCGCTCTCCGCTACTTCTTCCTCCAAGCACACTACCGAACCCCCATCAATTTCACCTGGGAAGGTCTCACTGCGGCCCAACAAGCCTATCGACGGCTTCGAGAACACGGCATCACGCTGAAGCGGCGGCTGCAGCGTCCGTTGCCGTTTGGTTGGGACGCTCCCTTCGTGAGGGAGTTGTATGCGATAGTGGCCGATGACTTGAAAACGCCACAGGCGCTCGCGTTTGTGTGGAAGGCATTGGAGACGCTTTCAGAGGCGGATCAGTGGGTTCTGCTGCAGGCAGTGGATGCCCTCCTTGGGCTTCGTATTACAGAGGTGGGAGATGATGAAAAACAGCTTCGAGTGCGTGTTCCACTTGCGAAGGAAGCGTGGCCCGCAGAGGTGGCAAGGCTCGTCGCCGAACGCGAACGTTACAGGAGAGAGAAAGATTACGAGAAGGCAGATGCGCTTCGAACAGCAATTCACGAGGCGGGGTACGCCGTCGTCGATACTCCTGAGGGGCCAGAGCTCTTCCCTCTGGAGGAGGGGCAGACAGGGGGGTAATCCTCCTCCCTGCCTGTCCACAGGTCATCCCCGCCCTCTCCCCTGCAGCGCGACTTGGTGGGGTCTTCCCTTTGGGTATATACTCAGCGTATGAGTGAACGCAGCGCTTCCCTCGTTCCTCCGCACGACCTCGATGCCGAGCGGGCACTCTTGGGCTCCTTGATGCTCCGCTCCGAGGCGCTCTACGATATCGTCGACTCTCTCGGAGTGCGGGATTTTTACGCTGAGAAACACCAGCTTATCTTTGAGGCAATGCTCACCCTCTTCCACAAAAACGAGCCGATTGATCTGCTCACCACAACTGCGGCACTCCGCGCCCTGAAGAAACTCGATGCCGTCGGCGGAGCCTCCTACCTCTCATCCCTCGTGAACGCAGCACCAGCGGCAGCGAATGTGGTGCACTACGCCCACATTGTGCATGCAACCGCAGTGCTCCGACGGCTGATAGCAGCAGGGGAAACGGTGGTGCGCCTCGGGTTTGAGGGGGGAGTCGATGTCGATGTAGTGCTTGATCAGGCGGAAAAGGCAATCTACGAGGTGAGCAACACTTCGAGCCTGCGGAAATTCGTCGCCTTCAAAGATCTCGCGTTTGACGCATTCGAGCGTCTTGAAAAGCTCCATAAACGGGAAGGAGCACTGCGGGGAGTCCCTACCGGCTTTCCGGAGCTCGATTCCCTCCTTTCAGGGCTGCAGCCTTCCGACCTCATCATTCTCGCAGCACGCCCCTCGATGGGAAAAACCGCCTTCGCGCTCGATATCGCCCGAAATGCTGCTGTCCGGTACAACATCCCGGTTGGGATCTTTTCACTGGAAATGAGCGCGCAGCAGCTCGTTGATCGCATGCTCGCGGCAGAAGCAAAGGTGGATGCGTGGAAGCTGCGCACCGGCAAACTCACTTCTGATGCCGAATTCCAGCAGGTACAGGAAGCGCTCGACCGTCTCTCTTCTGCTCCAATTTTCATTGATGATCAGCCTGCCACCACGATTCTCTCTATGCGCTCCGTGGCGCGGCGGCTCAAGCGTGAGAAAGGGCTCGGTCTCATTGTTGTCGACTACCTCCAGCTGATGACCCCTACCGCAACCCGAGCGAGTGACTCCCTCGTGCAGCAGGTGACGGAGATCTCCCGCTCCTTGAAGGCGCTCGCACGCGAGCTCGAGGTGCCGGTGCTCGCGCTCTCCCAGCTCTCCCGTGCGATTGAGCAGCGCCGCGGCAGGCCGCGCCTGTCTGATCTTCGGGATAGCGGTTCCATCGAACAGGATGCTGATGTCGTGATGTTTATCCACAACGAAAGTAAAATGCGCGAAGACGGGGAACGCAGCAACCTCACGGAAATCCTCGTAGAGAAACACAGGAATGGACCGATTGGGAGTGTGACCCTCTACTTTGACGATCGCCGAACTACCTTCCTGTCGGTAGAAAAGAGCGATTTCGGTGCGTTCACGGCAAATGCCCCGGAAGAAGGGGGGGAACCGGTTGAGGCATTCTAACCAGCAGCATATGCGGCCCGGGAGTCAGCCTCCGCTCGACCCTTTTGCTGAGCTCGCGCAGCGGCTCGCCACATTGCCGGGAATCGGTCCTCGACAGGCACGGCGGATCGCTGAGCACCTCGGGCGACTTCCCCAATCGGAGATAGAGGCGTTCATTCGTTCCCTCCGTTCTCTCTCGGAGTCGCTCCATCGATGTGCGTCGTGTCGGAGAATGTTCGTCCCACCGATGCTGAGTAGTGCGCCGGGTGAGGCGCAACCGCTCTGCCACATTTGCCAAGACCCGCACCGGGATCCGGCGATGCTTATGGTGGTGGCGCGGGACATCGATCTCATCACCATCGAACGGAGCGGCTCATTTCGTGGTTACTACTTCGTGCTAGGCAAACTCCTCACCTTCAGCCATTTGCAGGAGCGCGCCACACTTCCTCTCGATGAGCTCAATGCACGGGCGCAGCGCCTTCCTCCAAACGGGGAGATTATTCTCGCGCTCGGCATGACGGCGGACGCAGAACTTACAGCACAAGTAGTGGGAGAGGCGCTTACCGCCAACCTCCCTGCTTCCATTCGGATCACCACACTCGCCCGGGGGCTTTCTACCGGCACAGAAATCGAATACGCTGACCCTCACACGCTCAGCTACGCACTCCGCTTCCGCTTTCCCATCCACTCGCTCGTTGAAGCAGAATCGAATCTCCCGAAGAGTGACAGCAAGAAGACGGGAGAGGGAAAGCTATGATTTCACCCGACTCTCTGCCCGTTTATGGGTGGATTAATGG
>WFWM01000045.1 GCA_015491145.1 Patescibacteria group bacterium
CGCATCGATGAGATTGCTCGAACCGTGCTCGCGCTTCCCGCCCGCATCGGCTCCTTCCAACGCGGCCCTCAACATATTGCCGTAAAAGACGCGTCGTGGGCCGTCGCCTATGGAGCACTCCTGCTCGGCCTTCGGGAGCACCAAGGTAATACTCCACCCGGCATCAACCCCCATCCCTCATGGTGGGAGGGAATCCTTGAGTGGGTGCGCGGCTACCTTCCCTAGCGCCTCTTGCAGCCACCCCCGCAATCTGCTAGGGTGAGGGCAATGAAACGGGTGGCGAACGAGGTAGAGACCTTCGCCCGAATCCGCGTTGTTGGAGTGGGGGGATCCGGGAAAAACGCGACGAACCACATGATTTCCTCAAAGGTGCAGGGGGTAGAGTTCATCGCCATCAATACCGACGCACAGGATCTCCACCATTCACTCGCGAAGCGAAAGATTCACATTGGCAAGAACCTCACCCGTGGGCTCGGCGCAGGAGGAGTTCCTGATTTGGGCCGTCGTGCCGCAGAGGAGACAAAGGAAGAAATCATTGAGGCGCTCCAGGGGTCGGATATGGTTTTCATCACCTGCGGCATGGGGGGTGGAACCGGCACCGGGGCAAGCGCGGTGATTGCAAAAGCAGCGAAAGAAGTGGGTGCGCTGACGGTTGCCGTGGTTACGAAGCCGTTCAGTTTTGAAGGGCAACAACGAATGCGCCTTGCAGAGCACGGTATCGCGACGCTCAAGCAGGAAGTCGACGCTCTCATTGTCATTCCAAACGACCGTCTCCTTTCCGTCGTTGACCGCAACACGACGCTAAAGAACGCCTTTGCCCTTGCCGACAACGTCCTCCTCCGGGCGGTGGAAGGCATTTCCGACCTCATCACGATGCCGGGGCTTGTGAATGTTGATTTTGCTGACATCAAATCCATTATGGAGAATGCCGGCAGCGCGTTGATGGGGGTCGGTATTGCCTCAGGCGAGAAGCGGGCAGAGGAGGCAGCTACTGAGGCAATCAACTCTCCCCTGCTTGAGGTATCCATTCGAGGTGCAAAGGGAGTGCTCTTTGCTGTTGCGGGAGGAGAGGATATGACGCTTATGGAAGTGCATGACGCTGCCCGCGTCATCACCGAGAGCATCGACCCCAATGCCCGCGTTATCTTTGGAGCGGTGTACGACCCGAAGCTCAAGAAGAATGAGCTGAAGGTGACGGTGATTGCCACCGGCTTCCCCGAAGGAGAGGTGTCGGCTGCCCCGCAAGGGGAAGATGTGCAGCAGACGGAAGTTGTGGCCAACACGCCGCAAGGAACGCTCATGGAAGATCGAGAGCCGCTGTTTGAAGATGCAACCGGAGGGCAGAACGAAGAAGCACTCGCGGTGGTGGAAGATGAGGAAGATGACGAGTGGGGCGTGCCTGCCTTCCTCCGGCGAGGGAAGAAGAAGTAATTATCCCCTGCCTTACCCTGCCCAACAGAAGACGATGAACCGAGTCGTGTGCGTGAGGATCCCTACGAACTCATCATCTTGGGAGGTGGTCCGGCAGGAGCCGCCGCAGGCGTGTACGCGGCACGGAAGCAGCTTGCCACACTCCTCATCACGAAGGAGTTTGGAGGTCAGAGCGTGGTCTCTCCCGATATCCAAAACTGGATCGGCACACCGCACATTTCCGGTCAGGAATTGGCGGAAGCGTTTGCGCGACACCTTCGTGAGTACGCTGACGAGGTGCTCACCATAGTCTCTGGAAAGGAGGTAGTTCGGGTTGACGTAGACGCATCACTCATCACCGTGGAGCTCGCAACAGGGGAATCATTCCGGGCTCATACACTCCTGTACGCACTCGGCGCCCGACGGAGAAAACTTGCCGCAAAGGGAGCGGATCAATTTGAGCACAAGGGGCTCACCTACTGCGCCTCCTGCGATGGCCCCCTGTTTGCCGGGAAAGATGTGGTCGTGGTCGGCGGGGGGAATGCCGGTTTCGAGAGCGCAGCTCAGCTTGCCGCATACGCAGCAAGCGTGCTCATTTTAGAGTACAACGACACCTTTAATGCAGACCCTATCACCGTTGAGAAGGTGCTCGCCCAACCAAATGTGCGGGCGCAAACGAATGCGGAAGTGGTAGAGGTGTTCGGAACTAACCTCGTGGAAGGTGTCCGCTGGCGAGACCGCAGAAACGGTGAGGAGCACACCGAGCGTGTCGCTGGTGTGTTCGTGGAAATAGGCACCATACCGAACACTGATCTCGTCGCCCACCTCGTAGAGCGAACCGAGCGCGGCGCTATAACGATTGACCCGTGGACAGGGAAGACCTCACACCCCCGCATTTGGGCTGCCGGCGATTGCACCAATGTGCGCTACCACCAAAACAACATTGCCGCAGGCGATGGCGTGAAGGCGCTCGAGGATATCTACCTCTCGCTCCGTGCACGCTGACCGAGCGCGAGCAGCTCAACAACCCTCGTTGCGGTATCGAACACCATTGCCGTTGCCTTCCCTGTGCGGATGCCGCACACCTCTCCGGGGTTGAGAAGGAGCGTGCCGTTGGGAAGCTCCTCCTGATGGACAGTATGTGTGTGGCCATACACCACCACATCGTACCTGCCGCTTTCTGCTGCCAGCCGAGCAAGATGCGGGTAGTGATTCATATGGAACGAGAGCCCTTCGAAGCTCTCCTCCATCACACTCTCGCCAAAGTGGTAGTGGAGCCTAATGTGGGAGTGGTGGGCTAGCTGCTGCCGAAGCCCTAGTCCTTCCCCATCGTTGTTGCCGAGCACAAGGTGGATAGGGCCCGGAAATGCCGCGAGCACCTCTACCCCCAATGGGGAAATGAAATCGCCCGCAAAGAGCATTACGCTGCAACCCCGCTCCTTGCCTTGGATGATGGCCTCGGCTAGGTTTGCCCAGTGATCGTGGCTATCGGAGGTGAGGAGAAGCCGCATACCTCACAACCTCAGAGGCATTGGGGAGAGACGAAGCTGAGCCACATCCCAATATCGTCGCCTCCTCCCCACTGACCATCCGGCCCCATGGAGCCAACCCAATCCTTGCGGCAGGGATTACTTGCAAACTCAAGCTCATTCTCATCAATGGCGTAGGGGCTTCCCCACGGATCCCGCTTGAGCTTCTCGAGCCCTGCCCCGAGCCCCCCTGCCGCATTGATGATGTTGGTGAGAGAGGTGATCCAGCGGGTGTAGCAGGAATCTGATTCAGGGATGTTTCGCGCATCCTTGTTCGTGCAGGCGCAGACACTACAACCACTGCCGGTGATGTCCTTCAGCACTTTTCCTGTCTCTCCGCGAGCAATCTCTATGGTGCGCACCAGTTCCCGGAGCTCCGCCTTCGCTTTCGCAACCTTCGCCTTCTCTCGAGCGCTGTTCACGGAGGCAAACACGATAGAGGAGAGTAATCCAATGATTGCAATAACGACAAGGAGCTCAATGAGAGTGAATGCCCGTCGCATACCACTATCGTACCACGACTGCCGGGTGACCCCACGGGGACTCGAACCCCGATTTCCACCGTGAAAGGGTGGCGTCCTAGCCGTTAGACGATGGGGCCCTCATTGCTAATCTAGCACATTTCCTCAAAATCCTCCACACCTTATGCAATGTGCCCCCGTGCCCGCTCTGCAGCAAGGATGCGTTCAATGGCAAGCTCGTAGGCGATGGCTCGAAGCGGGCACTGTTCCCGCTCCTTCCAGCAGCGGTCAAGGAGCGCTCTCGTCACCTCCTGCAGCTTTGCCTGCAGCGCCTCCATCACCTCGTTGAAGGTCCAGTAGCGATTCTCGTGGTTCTGGATCCACTCAAAGTAGCTCACCACCACCCCTCCCGCATTCGCGAGAATGTCGGGGATAATGGTAATACCCCGCTGAGCAAGCATCGCATCAGCCTCCGGTGAGACCGGGTCGTTTGCCATCTCCAAAATAATCGGAGCTCGCACCTCCTGTGCGTTCCCTTCGTGGATTTGGTGGGCGAGCGCTGCGGGAACGAGGACATCAACATCGAGTTCAAGCAGCGCTTCGTGGGGAATACGCTGCGCTGCACCGTCGGCGACGCAGGAGAGCGACCCCTTCTCCCGCTTCGCTGCAATGAGCGCCGGAACATCGAGTCCCTCTTCTCGATAGAGCGCACAGGACGCATCACTCAAGGCGACCACCCGGGCACCCATTTGCGCAAGCTTTTCGGCTATATGAGAGCCCACATTGCCGAAACCTTGAATGGCGACCCGGAGGCCGGCAATGTCTCGCTTCTGGGTATATTGGAGGTACGCCGCAAGCACGAAAGCCCCTCCCCAGCCGGTTGCCTCTCTCCTCCCCTGTGACCCACCAAGGGAGAGGGGCTTGCCGGTGAACGCGGCAGGTTCGTGGCGGCCCGTGAGGAACGCGTACTCATCCACCATCCACCCCATCACCTCCTCATTAGTGTTGACATCAGGCGCCGGGATGTCGGTGCGAGGCCCGAGCACGGGAAGCATTGCCCGCACATAGGCTCGTGAAAGACGCTCCAATTCCCCCTTGGAGAGACGGGAAGGATCCACCTGCACACCTCCTTTCGCCCCGCCAAAGGGGATGTCCACAAGCGCGCACTTGAGCGCCATCAGGAAGGCGAGCACCTTCACCTCCTCCTCATCCACTTCTGGGTGGAAGCGGATGCCCCCCTTACCGGGGCCGCGCGCATCACTGTAGAGCACCCGAAAGGCATTGTAGGTGCGGACCGTCCCGTCGTCGTGGCGAATTGGGAGGGCTGCCGTCACGACCCGGCGCGGTTTCGTGAGGAGTTCATTTACCACCGGCGGCACCACCCCCCGCGCCACCATCGAGCCAATACGCACCTTGCAATCTTCACACACCACACGATCCACCGTCGCCATACCGTGGGAGTATAGCACAGCGACTCGAAGGAATGAAAAATATGGTAGGATGCGAGTGGTACGGAGGAGTGGCTGAGTGGTTGAAGGCGCCCGGCTCGAAACCGGGTAGGGGGGCAACCCCCTCGTGGGTTCGAATCCCACCTCCTCCGCAGCTGCTATAAGAGGGGTTCGAGGTTCTCTCTATTCTCGGGACGGGAGCGCCACGCCAACTTCCTGCAATGTAAACATATGTGGCGACTTACTCACTTCGGCGAAAAACTGCTTGAGGTACTCGTCTTGACTTTTTCCGAGTTTCTCGGCGTAGAACCCTACCGCCTCCTCGAAGGTGCCCGCCACCGCATCGGCAAACTGACGCAACTCCTCCTTTGTATCAGCGGGGGAATGGTCGGTGGTACCTATCCGGCAGAGGAAGTTGCGCCACCACTGGGGTGCA
>WFWM01000046.1 GCA_015491145.1 Patescibacteria group bacterium
AGCGACGGCACTATCTTCGTGTTCCCCAAAGCAGCCGGTGGCGCTCAACCGAAGGCGGCAGTGTTCCTCAAATTCTCCCGAGACGAACAAACCATCACGATGCGGGGGGTCGATGTCGCCGGTGGATTGGGGCTCACCCTCTGCACGGGAACATTCACGAAAGGTGCACCACCGCAGGAAGGCGGCCTCATCCCCGCCCCCGCACGGTAGGTTTAGGAGAAAAATATGCAACATGATTATACTTCCTCTTTGAACCATCAATAAAGGACGATTTTTGATCGTTAAAGGAACAAGTTCATTCACTGCGACTTGCGTCTTGCCTAGTCTCCCTATTTTCTCCCTATTTGTTATGAAATTTGTTGCCCCTGTAAGTCAGCTGGACTTCACCAGTCTTAACATATTTTTCAAAGTCTATTTCTTCAACGTCGTAGGTCCTCCACGTACCGTCTGAACACCTAATGGTAATTGTTCTGTCTTGATTCAAGATAAACATCTTAAATGTAGCTTACTGAGTAATTCATCAAATGACACCGCCTGATTATGATTTGCATTGATATCATACACCACCAAACCAACATGTTTTTGTTTGGCGTAATCTACGACCCTTCTAGAAAACTTTGAGGCAACGAGAATACCTTTTGCGCACTCATCTCCTAGTTCTTCTACATAACTGAAGACTTGTTCCACATCTTTTAAGGACGCAGCAGAAGTTTTTACCTCTATGACCACCTTCTGGGACCTACCGATGGGAATTGCTTCTTTTATGAATAAATCCACATGCCCCTCAGCTAAAGCCTTCTCGCCCAAAACTTCTAGTTTTTCAGGGGCTAGTTGTATAGCAAAAGCAGAGAGAATTTTTCCTAAGTTACCGGGTACCACTAGGTGTTTTCTGATAAGGGTTTGCAGAATTAGCTCTTGAAATAAAAAAGTTTGCGGCTTATCGACAAGCGCCCTGTTTTTAGTGAACTTCAAGTTGAAGGTTTCGTATCGAGCGAAATCAAAATCATTCACTTTGTCCTTGCAAAGAGTGCCCATTTGAGACACCGCTTGAAGTGTGGTTTGGTCAGCCTGAAAATGAGTTCTTCGATATCCTCCTCTTAAAAGCAGGTTTTCTGCTACATAAGAAAACTCAGCCCTTACCAACGATTCCTCTAGCTTTCTTATTGGCTCAAGCAACAACCTGAAGGGAAAATAGTAAGTATTTCCCGACATGCTAAATGTGACAGGAGGCCAAGGGGGGATTCTCTCGGCATTTTTCAAGGCAATCTTTCGCTTAACTTTGTACAAATTATACGCTTTTGCTCCATGTAAAAACGAAATAAAATCACCTTCATCAATTTCCACGAATGTCCATGCGCCATTAATACTATTAGTAAACCCCGCCATTGCATACTTTATGCATAGGTCTAAATTCTTTTTGTTCGACACCGAGATTAAAAAATAATTCATACATTTACTTAATGACCCAATTCGTGAATACTTTCCCGCCTACTTTAAAGACGCAGGTTAAATCCTCCCCTACCCCCTACTCTCATCCCACTTGCCCTTATTCACACTGACTTTCCTTCCTGCGTGGCAGGTAAATCCTCCATTAGAAAGACGGTACAGAGGGTCCGCAAAGATCATGTCAAAATAGTTCTCCGGAAACTGATCAAGTACGGAGCAGCAATCGCCGAGATAGAGGGTAAATCCTCTCCGATGGTAGTAGGGCGTAAGAGTGTGCGGCATAGCCTTTGCAAGGGGGCATCGACCTCGTCGGGGTGCCGAGATTCGAACTCGGACTACATGCACCCAAAGCATGCGTGCTACCGTTACACCACACCCCGCCTATGGTGCCATTGTGCCACAGGAGGCAGCCAGAGGGAAGGTGTCGAGATTGAAAAATGGGCGAAGTTCCTTCCCTCCCTAACAATGGGCAAAGTCCCTGATCTGGGAGCGGTAGTCCCTACCACCTCCCCCACCTTCCCTCTAGCAGCCGCTCGAGGTGCTCCACGCGGGCGCGACGCGCCTGCTCATCGACAATCACGAGGCAGACATCCACCCCCCAGTCGTTGCCTTGCACCGCTACGGTAGACCGCCATTGCCGGAGTGCCCGCGCAATGCGAGCGAGCTGGTCGCGGGAAAGGTGCTCCACCGGCAGGACCGCCGGGAGGCGTCGGACGCTCCCGTCTGGATTCAGCACTCCCCGCGCCCCCTTCACCTCAACCGCCCGCAGGCTACCGTCGGGCGCCTTCCCCACCACATCAATCTCAGCACGCCCGGCACGGATATTGCAGCCGAGAATGCGCCACCTCTTCCGCTCTACGAGGTAGCGTTCTGCAAGCGCCTGCGCAAGGAGCCCGAAGATTCGCTGGCCCGATCGCTGCGGCATATCCTCATCGTAGCAGGAAGCGGTTATCCACAGGAAACACCGGTAAAGGCGAAAAAAGGACACCTGCGCAACCCTCACCTATTGGAGCTGTCGCTGCGGTTCCAAAGTAATTCGGTGCTCCCCCTCCATTATCCACCTATCCACACCTCTATCCACAAGGACAGTGACGTTTTGTGGCTTTTTGTCTTTCACTGCGTGAGTGGCGTCGTTTATGCCCCCTTGCCTTGAAGGAGTGCCCCCGCTCTGCTACGCTAGGGGTGAGGGGCGGGTATAGTTTAGTGGTAGAACGCATCCTTGCCATGGATGAGACGGGGGTTCGATTCCCCCTACCCGCACAAAAATGCAGTGCTCCCCGCTGCTCACAAACCATTATTTGGTCTCTCGCGCTCCAAGTACGGTGACGGTATAAAGAGGCACCTGCACATCAGGCTTGCGCTGCTGGAGCTTGAACGCAAAGCGATCCTTGAACTCCTCCCCCACAAAATCGCCGCCATCGGTAATCATATCGTACTGCGGGAAGAGCTGCGTGATAGTGTAGTCCATAAATTTATCGAGCCCCACATAGCGGTGGTCGAGACATTTGTAGCGCATCACGAGCAGCTTGGGAGCGCGGCGGCTTGTAACGTACGGATACACCACTTTGATCCCTACGAGGCGACCTTCGATTTCAAAATAGACAATCGTAATGCCGTACTTCGCACGATTTCGAGGATGGATTAACGCCCGAAAAAGCGCCTCTGAAGGAACACGCTTCCCCCTCTGGCGGAAACTGTCGCGCCACCGGGAAAACAGTGCAAACGTGGGAGCCCTTGCATAGGAGGTTGTTACCTTGCACGCGTAGCGCCTCACAAAACGCTTAAAATTCTTGGAAGATTGCAGTCGCTGAGCGAATCGCTCTCTGTCGTAGAAAAATTCTATGCGTCTGAGCGTTGCATTTATGTGATATTTCTGCTCTAGCTCGTTTTTTGTCGATTCCGGAACGTGCACGAAACGCAGACCGGCAATAGGCTCGTTCTGCGGTACCGTGAGAAAGCGGAACCCGCCTTCTTTAGAACGGACAGCCAGCGCCTTCTCGCTGCCGATAGTTACAATGAGTGCTCGCTCCCACCTCAAATCAAAATCAGATGTCGCCAACCCAACAGGAAGATTAGCGTTCGAAAACAATCGACGATCCTTCTTTGGTTCAAAACGACGCACCAACCGTAATCGAGCGTGACGACGAACACTGAAGCCGAATTTGAGAAAAGTCATAATCTCCACTCCTGCGCTGGGTGGAATGCGGAACAATCGTTGGGCACACGTCTCCCCAACAGCTGGAGTGATCCACCCGTCCAATCCAAAAGAAGTTGCGACTGCCAAGAATTCCTGTGCAAGCTCGCCGAGTTGGATCAGTATATTTACATATGCCCGCGAATGTCGATAGAGCCACGCATAACGTTCCCACTGCACCCCCACGAACACACAGAAACCGCCTCCTGTAAACCATTGCTGACTGTTTATGACCTGCGCAACAACTTTTTCTTTCCTACCTGTGTCAAGAAGTATAAGTTTATGCTGTATGGGATCATAAAAGTAGATGCCCGGCTGCACTCCTTCGACCCCCTGTACATACAAGAACAACACTGCCCAAGCGTAAAAAGAATTGAGAAGGAAGAATGGATCTCCGGTTGCTTTCGTCTGTTCAGCAGAACGGATGTTGGAGGTTGCGTGATAGAGGACAGCAGAAAAAGTGTCAAGCGGAACAGGCGTGGCACGGAAAGTCCTCTCCGACACACGATTCCGGAGAAGATCAAGGTGGGGAATAAAAGCTTCTTCTGAAACTGGTTGTGGTAATTCCAATTCTTGCCCACCACTTTGAGGAATGTAACGCTGAGGATATGATAACTGACGCTGGTAAGAGGTAATAATCGCTCTCCGTTGCTCCACAAGTTGCGCTGGGTCACAGTTCCGTTCAAAAGAATTCGACACTTCCTGATAGGGAATATTTTGTTGCGAGAACAGAAGGAAGGAAGCTCTACTCCAGTTATATGTGATCCAAAGATCGTCACACTCATGCTCGGGAATGAGCATTCGATCTTTGATGAGAAGCTTCACCAGCTTCTTAGGCAACCCCTCTTTGAAGGATTCTGCTAACGTTCTTGGTGTCCGGAAAAAGAACAAAGCGCGAGCAATATCCGAAGCGCATACGACTCGGTAGCGCTTTCCTTTTGCTACATTGCGGAGAGTCACATGCTCCTTTTCAGGAACGAAATATAAGCAGGGGTTTGCAACAAACTTTTGCAGAGAATCCTTCGCCCGTCTCATACAATCGACGCAACATAAAGAGGAACTTGGTGGTAGTGCCGCAATAAAAGTAGCCTCTCAATAGCTCGATCATCGAACTTCTGGTAGGAATAAACGGGAATTGAAAAATACCGCATCAGTGAGCGAAACATCATCATCGCAATCCCTGCATCTATCAAAACTGCCCGGAAGGATCTGTCATCTCGATAGCGCCACATAGCGCGTTCGACTTCACTCACGAGGACAAGCATTCCAGAAGGTTGCTTCTCAAATTTTGCAAAGAGATCGAACGTCGCCTTACGCGCAGCACGAGCAAAATTTCCTCTCCTATACAAAATAATCCTATTCGTACGCACATCATAGTGGTATACTCCGGGGGGAAATAGACGAGTCGCACGAAAAGAAAGGAAAAACGCTTCCGTAGGGTGGCGCGCTCCACCAGAGGGAATCGTCTTTTTCAACGTGAACCCTTGGAGCGGGAAAAAACGCTTCATTCTTTCCCCGAAACAAAAATGGAGGGAAAACAAAAGCTGTTCACGAAGGGTCCCATTGTCTCGCAAGTATTGGGCAAGAGTGGACGGAGATTGTTGAGAGGAGGTTAAGCAATCAGGCGCGTTCCAAGCGGCAAGCACAGGAAGCATAGTAGTATAGATGTCCGGCTTCTTGCCAAAACGCCTATACCGCTCCATCCTCCCAAGATCTTCACGAAAATAACTCTCACGGTTAGTCGCCTTTACAAAAGGGTAGTCGCGGGTCGCATAATGATAGAGAAACGCCTCCCCCCATTGATATGCACTCCAATGGCGTAAAACGACACTTTCAAGAAAAGGTTTGCGACTAATTACTGTGTAGCGCTCAAGAAGAGAGAGTAACCTTTTTGCTTCCTCTAGATTTCTTAAGAGATGAGCGTTCTCTTCGAAAAACTCGCTGACAGTGAAACGTTCCCGCAACGAGCTGAGCATCGCCAACATCTTCCAGTGGCGAACAACGAGAGGAGCTTTATCAGCACTGGTGACACAGCACCACTCTCTCCTCCCACTAATTCTCAACAGCGTGAGAATAAAGAGAGGGTGGAGGAAATAAACTTGCTTGCTACTTATCTGCTTTGCCATCTTTCTCTCTCACTTTTTCCCCTTGCTACATTCTCTTCTTTCGAGAGGACAAAAAGGAGGCCACATACTCATCCGAGACAGTACCATTTTGGAGTAAGGCAGGTTCGACAAAGTCTTCTACAGGCTGCAACCAGCTCGCGAAACCTTCATCATCTCCTTCTCTCTGTTTTTTGCTTACTTTTGCTGTGTTCTGCTCACTTGCTGGGTACACTTTCTTTCTTACGGAACGCTTTGACAATTTGTTTTGAGACATAAGCTATACCTTAGAAAAACCAACTATCAAGTACAACACAAATATTATAACATACGCATTTTTATAATCGCAAGCACGACAAAGGCAAATGGTGTAGCCCACGCTTCCCACCCCATCTCCTTGCGCGCCCGGAAGGCTCGGTCACCAGTTTTCAGCCTTGCTTCACACTTCGCGCTCGCTGCAACAGAACTCGCATAAGAACTCGCAACCACGGCCTCGCACCAGCCTTAAGCCTTTGGTTTGGGGACTCGCTGGTGCTCAGTTCGAGTCGTTCGCGCAACGTAAAGCCAAATCGGCAAGCGCGCCGGCTCCATTGTGCTTGCGCGCCCGGGAGGACTCGAACCCCCAACCTTCTGGTCCGAAGCCAGACGCTCTCTCCATTGAGCTACGGGCGCGGCCCTATGCTAGCATAGGAGCAATGGAGACGCCAAAGGTACCTCCCCTCCTCGCTTCGTTGGGGGAGAATGTGCAGGAGACTCGCGCGCATATTGAACATCTCTTCCGTGTACTCCAAGAGGTGCAACAGTACCGGCGCGACCTCGAACGGCTCCCCTTCGCCGATGCGTCTATCCGCGAGGAATGGCAACGGGTGCGGGAGTACGAGGACGAGGTGGTGCGATCCATCAAGCGGATTTTCGATATCCTCCGATCTTTTGACTGGCAAGCGTTCGAGTCCCACTTCCGGCAACTCCACGCTTCCCTCTCCCTCTACTTCACCGTAACCCAGCTGCTCCTGAAAAAGGTTGACGCCCACCTCGCCTCTCTCTCCCCCCGTCACCCGACCCATCATGCGTACCGGCAGGCGCGTGAAAGGCTCGCTGAAACGAAGGCGAAGCTAGAAGAGGACCTCCAGCATCTCACCGCCTACTACGAAGCCATCAGGAAGCAAGCCTCCAAACCCCTCCTCCCCCCGAGCGACTCGCCGGGGCACGAGTGAGCGCGAGAGCGAGAAGGAGGAGTGTGCGTTATAGTACTGCCAATGCAGGCAACTATCCCGTCTCACCGTATTCCACCAGAGGTGAAAAAGGTGGCGAGCACCCTCGAAGCGGCAGGGCACGAGGCATATCTCGTCGGTGGCTGCGTCCGGGATCTCCTGCTCGGGAAGGAGCCGAAAGACTGGGATATCACCACCGATGCGACGCCAGATCGCATTCAAGCGCTCTTCCCCCACTCCTTCTCCAACAATCCATTTGGCACAGTCGGCGTAGTGACGGAAAGCGGGAACCCTACGACAGAGGTGGTGGAGGTGACGCCGTATAGGACAGAAGGGCCGTATCATGACTTCAGGCGTCCTTTAGAGGTGTCCTTTAGCGCCACGCTCGAGGAGGACCTCGCGCGGCGTGATTTCACCATCAACGCGCTCGCCTACTCAATTTCACGTGAAACCCTTGTAGACCCGTTCGACGGGCGGGGGGACCTCGAACGACGGGTGATTCGCGCGGTAGGAGATCCCCAACAACGCTTCAAGGAGGATGCGCTCCGAATGCTCCGTGCGGTTCGGCTCGCCGCAGAGCTCGATTTTGCGGTGGAAGGGGAAACGCTTGCTGCAATTGCGCAGTGCGCGCCGTTGCTTACCCACATTGCTTTCGAGCGCATTCGGGACGAGTTCTTCCGTATGGTAGCGTCCCCCAACCCCGCCATCGCGCTCTCGCTCCTTCGGCAAACCGGCTTGATGCACTTCGTTGTCCCTGAGCTGGAAGCAACCTACGATGTGGGACAGAACCGAACCCACATCTACGACGTGTTCGAACACCTCGTCCGCTCCACGCAGCATGCCGCTGACCGGAACTTCCCCCTCACGGTTCGTCTCGCAGCCCTGTTCCACGACATCGGCAAGCCTGCGACAAAGGCGTATGATCCAAAACTCGGTGACTACACATTCTATAACCACGAAGTCGTCGGGGCTGCCATCACGAAGCGCGCCCTCGATCGGCTCAAGACCCCAAGGGAGCTTCGCGATGCGGTCGTCACCCTCGTGCGGTGGCATATGTTCTTCTCTGATCCGGAGAAAATCACACTCTCTGCGGTGCGTCGCATCATCCAGCGGGTGGGAAAGGAGCGTATCTGGGACCTCCTCCACTTGCGGATGTGTGACCGTATCGGGAGCGGAAAGCCGAAGGAGCAGCCGTTTCGGCTCCGAAAGTACATTGCAATGGTGGAGCAGGCGCTCCGAGACCCGATTTCAGTGACGATGCTCGCTATCAATGGTCACGATCTGATGGAACGGTTTCACGTGAAACCGGGCCCTGTCATTGGCTGGGTACTCCACGCACTCCTCGAGGAGGTGCTTGAGGATCCTTCAAGGAACACCCGAGACTATCTCTTCGCCCGGGCACAAGCGCTCCTTTCCCTCCCAGAGGCAACGCTCCGATCCCTTGGAGAGAAGGGGAAACAAAAAAAGGAAGCGGCAGAAGAGGCGGCGGTGCAGGCAATCCTCGAGAAGTACGGTGTTGCTGAGCAGCGAAAGACGGGCAAGAGGAAGTAGAGTGCAGGTTTCACGTGAAACCGCCGGCGGCGATCGAACCGGTTGCCCTCCAGCGTGACAAAGAAGGAGAAAGGAACCACATTCTCCCATCAAAACTCACATAGCGCAGGCACGCAAAGCTACCGTAGTTTCACGTGAAATTTTCCTCCACGATGTTTCTTAAGAAACTATCCTGCACGCACGAAAAAGCGCCCGGCGCGTGATGGGGCGGGGTCTCGAGAGGGAAGGCGGCTAGTGCTGCTATCTTCTCTCCCCAGATCCCGCTCCATCGTTGGTGGAACCGGGCGCTCCTGCGAGCTGGTACTTGCTCGCGAAAGACCAAAAAGAGCTTCTGAAAATGGTGGCGACACACCGTCCTCCTATAATCTGTCCTTTACGGTAGCGCTTCGCTGGAGCGTTGTAAAGGACAACCCTGTGGATAAGTGTCCTTTACAGGAAATATGTCCTTTACTCCTCCCGCACCACCGCGGTAACCGGGCAATGGTCTGACCCGAGCACATCCTGCTCCACTGTAGCAGCCGCCAGCAACGGCCGTTCCTTCTCAGAAAGAACGATGTAGTCGATGCGCCAACCTACATTCCGTTCGCGCGCCCGGGTAACGAGGTCCCACCACGAGTAGGCGCCAGCACGGGTAGGGTGGAGGAAGCGGAAGGTGTCGAGGAAGCCGGCAGAAAGGAGTGAGGAGAACCATTCCCGCTCCTTCGGATGGAAACCGATGCTACCCTCATTTTCTTTTGGTCGCGCGAGGTCTATCGGCTGGTGGGCAACATTGAAATCACCCATTACGGCAACCGCAAACCCTTGCGTCGCAAGCGCGGCAACCGCATCCCGCACGCGGGCGTAGAAATCGAGCTTGTAGGCGAAGCGTTCCGGCGCGCCGCCGCCGTTTGGGAAGTAGATGGAAAATACCCACCACCTCCCGAAGCGGGCACCGAGGATCCTGCCTTCTTCATCGGCAAACCCAAGATCGAAGCGTACCTCATCTGGCTCCCGCTTCGTGTAGAGCGCCACGCCACTGTAGCCCTTGCGGTTGCGGGCCGGGTGGAAGAACGCGTACCACCCTTCCGGTGATCGTGCTTCAGGGGGGAGCTGCTCCGGGGTTGCCTTAATCTCCTGCAGCGCTACCACATCGGCATCAGCAAAGCGTGAGAGGAACGGCTGCCACGCGCCCTTGCGCACGACAGCCCGGAGCCCGTTGACATTCCATGAGACGAGGTGCCTCGGTTGCTTCCCTTCCATAGCGTCATTCTACCGCATCCCCGCTACTAGTTGCGGCGTGGAGGAAGATTTGGTAGGCCTTCACGAGAACAACAAGGAGAGAGAGAATGGAAGATTATTTTGAAAACCTCATCCATACGACCAAAGGGGGGTGCGCACTCGCGCGAGCGCGCGTCCACGCCACCACCCGCCTGATTGGCGGGTGGTGGCTGATTAAATATAGATACGTCTGTGCGCACTTAGTGCGCGCAGATAATACAATAATCAGAGTAAACTTTTGGAGCGGGGCGACCTACTCCGGGTCGCCCCTGATTCCCTGCCCCAAGCGGATGCGGAGGAAAATTCTCCGCTTCCGCGAAGGTGTCCCCCCGCTGAGGGGGGACATCTTAATTTTCGAGATAAGGTATGCTCACAGATCAGGAGCCTTGGTCTACAAAAGTAGACCAAGGCTCCTCACTTGGCGCCGCCGCTAGGCGGCGCTTTTTTACGCGTTACGCGGGGACTGCCGATACCTCCGGTGTCGAGAGTGGAAACGGCGATGCACTTCCCGGAGGTGTCGGTCGGTAATGTGGGTGTAAATCTGCGTGGTAGCGAGATGCGCGTGCCCCAGCAGCACCTGCACCGCTCGGATATCTGCCCCGTTGCGGAGGAGATCGGTGGCAAACGAATGTCGAAGCGTATGTGGCGTGACTCGCTGCGGAATCCCCGCTGCCGCGGCGTAGTGCTTCACAATCCGCTCTACGGATCGGGGGGTAAGACGCGTCTCCCGCCCGCCACGCGCCCTCGGGCCATGCTGCACGAAGAGCGCTTCGTGCGTATCCGTCCGCGCCGAAAGGTATGCCCTGAGCGCCTCCTTCGCCGCTGGTGTGAGGAATACGAGGCGCACCTTATCGCCCTTTCCCCGCACGGAAAACTCATCCCGTTGCAAATCCACATCATCACGATTGAGGTTCGTGAGCTCGCTCACCCGCAGGCCGGTGGAAAAAAGGAGCTCAAGCAACGCCCGGTCGCGCAACGCCCGAATGCCCTTTCCCCGAGCCGGCGCCTGGAGGAGTCGCTCCAGCTCCTGCGGTGTGAGTACCTCGATGTCGCGTTCCCCCACCTTCGCCAACTCGATGCGCTCAGGGGCAAGCGTGGCAACCCCTCTCCGCCTCAGGAATTTGAGGAACGCTCTGAGAGCGATAAGATAGTAGTTCTGGGTGCGCCGTTTGAGCGTCGCGCCACGCTCGCGCGCCGGTTGCCGATTGAGCCAGAGGCGAAAAGTGCGTACCGCCTCATCCGTGATATCCTCTACTCGTCGCGCTCCGGAGACTTGGAGGAAGCGGGTGAGGTAGCGGTCGTAGGCGGCAATTGTGCGCAACGCCCTCCCGCGTTCCACCTCGAGGTAGGTGAGGAACTCCTGCTTCCACTGCCACACCGGGCTCCGGGAAACTG
>WFWM01000047.1 GCA_015491145.1 Patescibacteria group bacterium
GGAAGATGTATTGACCATGCTGCTGTTTCTGAAGCGTGTGCGCTTTGCTGTAGAGGGAGAGGATGGAGAGTACGAAGTATCGCTCAATGTGAAGGGACCGAAAGTGGTAACGGCAGCCGATATCAAGGCACCCACCCAAGTGCGAGTGCTCAATCCGGACCAGTACCTTTTTGAAATTACAGAGAAGCGGGATGTGCGCATTGATTGCATCGTTCAGCAGGGCATTGGGTATGTGCCACGCGATCGGATGCTGCCAAAGAAGGCGGAAGTTGGGCTCATCGTGCTCGACGCCACCTTCTCTCCGATTCGGCGGGTCAACTACGAAGTCGAGCAGATGCGGGTAGGGGATCGAACGGATTTCAATCGACTCCGCATCACAATTGAAACAGATGGAACCTTTACGGCTCGCGAAGCGCTCGATCGTGCGATTCGCATTATGATCGACCAGTTGCGGGCAATGACGGGAGAACTCTCCGCTCCAGCAGAAGAGGCGGTAGAGGGGGTAGCAGCACTTTCCCCGGAGGAGCGAGAAATCGCGAAGCAAATTGCCTCCCAAGCTACTACCTCCCGAGCGTTTTCTGACGAAGGGCAAGCCGCAGCAGAGGTTGTTTCTCCCGATGTTTTGAAAACCCGCATTGAGACACTCAACCTCAATACCCGCATCATCAACGCCCTCTCAGAGGCGGGAATTCGGACCGTCGGTGGGTTGGTGCGAAAGCGTCGAAGTGATTTGCTCGCCCTTGGGGGCATTGGGGAGAAAGCGGTGCAGGAAATAGAAAACGTCCTCCACTCGCTCGGCGTCTCCTTGAAATCTGAGGAGTAAATCGGTAGGGTAGGAACCGTATGCGCCACCACGATCGACATCCTGTCCTTGGGAGGAGGCTCGATGAGCGTCGGGCGCTTCTACGGTCGCTCGCACGGGCACTCATCCTTAACGGTTCCATTACCACCACACTCGCGCGTGCAAAGGCGGTCCGCCCGTTCGTAGAACGGCTTGTCACCATTGCAAGGGAGAACACGGTTGCTGCACGAAGGGTGGTTGCCGCGCGTCTCACCAATGATGAAGAGGCGGTCAAGGCGTTGGTGGCACTGGCGACGCAACGCTTTTCTGATCGCCCCGGTGGCTACACGCGTATCGTCAAATTGGGAAAGGACCACAACGGGGTTCCACGGGCAATCATTATGTTTGTTGAGTAGGCTATGGCTTCGAAGCAACAACGAGGGGCTCTGCAAGCCAAGGAGGAAATCGTTATCAACGCGGCACAGCGGCCGCTGGGGAGGGTTGCGAGCGAGGTAGCGATTCTCCTTCAGGGAAAGCGGAGTCCCTTCTACGCTCGCCACCATCTTGCAGCGGCACCGCGCGTGCGGGTGACAGGCCTCCGCTTGCTGCGCTTTGAGGCACGTCGCCTCAAGGAAAGAGTGTACTACCGACACAGCGGGTATCTGGGAGGGCTCAAGGCTCGGACGCTCCAGCAGCGCGTTGATCGGGAAGGGGTGAAGGAGGTGTTCCGAAGCGTGGTGCGAGGGATGCTTCCTCGCAATCGCCTTCGCAAGCAAATGCTTGCAAACCTCATTTTGGAAGAGTAAGGGAAATAATGGCTTGTATGGCATCACAGCAGAAAGCATCTCGTTACATTGAAGCTGTTGGTCGAAGGAAGACGGCGGTGGCACGAGTGCGTTTGTTCGCAAGCAGCCGTTCCTCCTTCGTGGTGAATGGGATGCTATTGGAAGAGTACTTTCCCGTGGAGCTCTGGCAGCATGTGGTGCAGGCGCCATTTGCGGTAGTGCGGGAGCAGCACAATCAACCATACCGAGTGAGTGTGGTGGTCCGGGGTTCGGGTAAGAGTGCGCAGGCACAAGCAATCCGCCATGGTATTGCGCGCGCCTTAGAGAAAGCGGAAGCATCGCTTCGGCCGCTTCTGAAGAAAGCGGGTCTGCTCAAACGAGACCCTCGAGCGAAGGAAAGGCGCAAGTTTGGACTCAAGAAGGCCCGTAAGGCCCCCCAGTGGTCGAAGCGGTAGTTACTTGTTTCCTAGGAGTGTTTGCAGCAGGGACGCAGGAATGTGCTACACTCCAGGCATGGAGTGGGAGGGGTGGTTTTTTACTTCCGAACTCGTGTGGGTTATCGGAGGAGCAGCCGCCGCCCTTCTTCTATGGATGCTGCGAAAGGGGGCGCTTTTGTGTGCTCTCGCGGTAAGTTGGTATATCGTGCTCTCTATCCTTCCGGACCTCTATGTACTCGTTGGAAATTCTCGGATGCTGCAACTCGTGGGAGTATGGGTGGTGTGGGGAGGCATCAGTTGGGGGTTACACCATGTATTCCAAAATGTGTGTCGGAGTTCCTCACTCCTGCCAATGATGGGAGCTGGCATATGTTTTGGAATAATGCTCGCGTATTGGGCCGCGAAGGGGATACTCGTTTTGCCTCCCTCACTCTTTCATTCCCCGAAGTTTCTCTTTCTTCCCACCAGCGAAGGTTGGTCCATCTTGTGGGCGCTCGGCGGAGTGGGAAGTGTACTGTTGCTGCGATTTGTCCGCTAGTGGGCGCTTGACCGTATGGCCTCTTCTCCCAATTCACGTTTTTGTTTCCTCGTACACCCTCGTACCCTTGATGACGTGTTTGCGTTTTTCAAAATTCCCAAAGCCTTCACTCGGCCATTTCTACGATCTGACTTTCTCGACAGAATCTTGTCTCGTCTTCCCCTCCAACGGGTAGGAGTCGTCCTAGAGCGACGCAGCAACAAAGGGAGGGGTCGCAGCATTGTTATAGGTACCATCGATGCGCTCCCATTCACGGTTCGTTACCTCACTTCACTCCGATATCGTTCACAGGCACTTTCGCGAATCCAGAGGACTATTGATCAGCTAGCTTCACAAGGAGTTGGGGTGGTAGGGCTGGGCGCACTCCTCACCTCAGTAACGCAGTTGGGAAAAACAATCCATCCCCCTAAAAGATGTCGTATCGCAACGGGTCGTCTTCTCACGACTTACAATATGGTCCGGCTACTTGAAAATTCGTTCGAAAAGCTCGTGGGGGAAGCGCCAACGCCATTTCCGCTTGCAATTATTGGAGCAGGAGGCTCCATTGGTTCAGGAAGCGCTATCTTTCTTGCTGCGCGAGGGTGGCGAAAATTTTTCCTTGTCGACCTTCCAGAAAAACGCAGCGTTCTAGAGGAGGTGGCAACAATCATGCACGAGCATAATCCTGAGGTAGATGTCACCATAGTCCACGACACAGCAGCCGCCGTACAACAGAGCGTGGGTATACTTACCGCCACCTCCCGACCGGATGCGGTTATACGGGAAGAGGATGTGCTTCCGGGGACGCTTATCATTGACGATGCGCAACCCTCTGATGTCGATCCTTCTCTCTGTTGGCGGGAGGATGTCGCAGTGCTTGCCGGAGGAGCGATGTATGCCCCTCACATTGTGGTGGAGGGGGCCACGACGCTCTTTGGACTCGCCTCCCACCACATTTTCAGTTGCATGGCAGAAACCTACCTTTTCACAAAATTTCCTGGTACCGCCCGACGATTTCAACCTGCACGGTTACCGCGCTGGGTGACCCCCGACCTCATCGCATCGGTCGGCGCTCTTGCGGAGAAGGTAAACATTCTTCCCGGGATTCCCCACAATCCCTCCCGCATCTACACTGACGAAGACTGGCAAAACATGCGCCGAGCATTGCTCAGTCGGCAGAATAGATTCCAAGGAATGTCGGTATGTGGTGGGAAGTAACCCCTACGCTCCTCGTATTCTCCAACGCGGCTCTTGTTGCTGTCGGCACCCTGAATGCGACCCTTGCCCTCCTCATTCTCTTTTCTTCGGCGACTCAACGGAGCCGTTTAGAGAAGGTGAGAGTGCAGAAATTTTGGTTCGCACTCCTGTCGCTTTCAGTAGGAGTCTGGACCTTTTCAATGGTGAATTTTAGGAGTAGCACCTCCAACGAAGAGGCGTATTGGTTTGCCATTCTCCTCCACATTGTCCCACTCGCGATTCCATTGAGCTTCCTCAAACTCATCGAGCATAGCTTTGCTATTACGCAAACGTGGCTGTGGGCTTTTCCGCATCAGGCGCAATGGTATCACCGCATCCGAATCGGTTTCTTTCTCTTGTTCTTTGCCACGGTAGCGCTCACCATTTTCTCTCATCTCGTCATTCAGAGCGTGCAATTGGTACCAAATTCTGAACCATACATTTCTTTCGGTCCGCTCTTTTTCCTCTACGCTTTGTACATTGTAGGCGCCTTCTCGTTTACTCTCTTTCTCCTTTTACTGCACTACATCCACTTGCGTCACAAGAAGCAACTCCGACGCGGGGAGCGAAATCTGGTACGGTGGCTCCTGTATGGTTCAACGGTCGCGGTCAGCATTCCTCTCATCACCAACCTTCTCCTCCCATGGCTGGGCATTTACGATTTCAATTGGGTAGGCAATTTGGCAACCCTTGTTTGGATTTCTGCCCTCTACTATGCATTCAACCGGTTCCAATTCCTCAATCTTAAAATTTTTTCAATTGAGGTGCTCGTCTTCGTTATCTGGATTATCCTTGCGGTGAGGGCCTACTTGGCAGCACAAGAGGGTTCTCCATGGATAGATTTCGTTGTGCTCCTTCTTGCACTCTTTATTGGAATACTTCTCATGCAGAGCATGCATCAGCACCTCACGCTCAAGGAGCGTTATAGGGCACTGGCACTCCGATTACAGGAAGCAAATCAGCGACTTCAAGAACTCGATAGGCAAAAAACCGAATTCCTCTCCATTGCTTCCCACCAGTTGCGGGGTCCTGTAGCGGTAGTTCGAGGCTACGCTTCTCTCCTGAAGGAAGGAGCCTATGGAGCACTCCCTGCGGCGATTGGGGAGATTGTCGATCGCATTGAACAGGCCGCAACTGCAATGGCGCAGATGGTAGAAGATTTTTTGAATGTGACGAGGATAGAGCAGGGGAGAATGCACTATGAGATGCGCCACTTTGATCTCGCCGATCTCGTTCAAGAAATTTGCCGTTCCTACCGGCAACAGGCGCAGGAGAAAGGATTGTCATTTTCCTGCTCTATCAAGCCTGCCGCTGAGGGATACTCATACTACGGCGATGCAGTCAAACTCCAGCAGGTAATCAGTAACCTTGTTGAAAATGCCATCAAGTATACGACGGAGGGGAGCGTCGCGGTGACGCTCCGCAGGGAAGTGAAGCCGCAACCTGCCTACTGCATTGAGGTGCAGGATACCGGCATCGGCATTCCGCCGGAGGAGCTCCCTTCGCTTTTCAGTAAATTCCATCGCGCCTCTAATGCGCAGGAGACAAATGTGGCTGGCACAGGGCTTGGTCTCTATGTGGCAAAGAAGCTCGTAGAAGCGCATGGGGGGACGATCCGTGCCTATTCTGAGGGGAGAGGGAAGGGGAGTCGGTTTTGCGTCCTGCTCCCTGTGAATACTTCGCAAACTGCATCGCGCAATGGTCAAAACAATGGCCAAAAAGAAGTGGAAAGGACGACGTATTTGTGATATGCTACGGAAAGTGGCCCCTTCGTCTAGCGGTCTAGGACGCCGCCCTCTCACGGCGGAAACACGGGTTCGAGTCCCGTAGGGGTCACCGGATCGTCGGTATGGAGGAAGACCGAAAGGGGGCGTCCAGCGGCCGATGGTGCTTCCTTCTTTTCACCCCGGTGAGAGTCGTGCTGGGAAGTGCGGTGATTCTCCTTGAAGCAGCCGGTCTCCTCCTGTTTCTGCACTCTTCGTTTGAAGCGCCAACGGTAGCGCTTCCTCTGGCCTTAAAGGGGTTGGCGATTCTCTTTCTCGGGATTCTCGCCTTCTTTGGATTGTTCATTGCACTCCTCCATTGCCATGCTCCCCATTCCTTCTTTTCCCTGCGCCGCCCGTCCCATCAATACTTCCAAAGCCTTGTTCCCAACGAATCGCTCAATGTCTCTTTTTCGTTGGGAGAAGCATTTCTCATTGGCGGATGGCACGTGCTCATTTGCGTACTCTTCTACCTTCGCATTGACGCTTTGGGCAAAACCCCTCCGGAGATACTCATTATATTCGGAGCGGGCGCCTTCTTTCTGAGCGGGGTGGTCGCTGCGATATTCCTCTTCTACGCGCTGCAGATTCCTATGCTCTGGCTGCGATTTCGATGGAATGGAAGTGGAGAGGCACAAAAGAAGGCGGCGGTTCTCAGGGAAATAGCGGGCTGGAAGAAGCGACACCTTGCTATTACAGGCGTCCTTGTGTTTGCGGCGACTGCCATCCTCACTGCGCTCCAACCCATCATCACATCCCATCTCCTCAAGAAAGGTATCTTTACCTCAGAGGAACTCGCAGTCATCATGAACGATCCATCCCAAGAGCATGCCGGCTGTTACCTCGTTGCACGCACCAAAATCGAACAGTTTGTGCTCAAGCGTCGTCTTTTGTCAGCCTCTTCGACGATCTTCCACAGGCTCCTCTTCTATCGCAGCCAACCTCCATTCCCACTTTCCGTGCGATGCTTTTCCATTCCCTTCGCTCCTGTGTGGGAATTGCTCCTATCCTTTTTCGTGTAAAATAAGCAGCGTGTATGGAAGCGCCATTTCCCTTTGAGGAGAAGAGGTCTCACGGAAGTGAAGAGCACTTTCCGTCTCTCGGGTCAGATGCCCATCCGGCGCAGGAAGGGAAAGAGGGAGATTTCCTCTGCCGCTCTATTGGAGCCATGGTTGCGGTGAGCGTGGGGGTGTGGCTTGCTGCAATGGCACTCTTTGGGGCGGCAGTCCGTTTCTATCCGCCTCTTCTCTCATGGGTGTTTGGAACCAAGGGGCAGGCTTTGCAATCTTCATACGTTTCGCAACCCGCGCTGCTTCCTCCTGTGTCCGCTTCTTCTACTCCCCACGAAGCTCAAATCGTTGCGGTGGTGCAGCACGCGCTCCCAGCTGTGGTGAGCGTCATAGGGGAAACAAAGGAGGACGAGAATGCCCTGCCATCCACGCCGCTTCCTTTTCCTTTTCTGCCATATCCTCCCTCTATCAAAGAGGGGTCGGGGTTTTTCGTTGGTGTGCGAAATGGAAAAGGGATCATTCTCACGAATCGCCATGTCGTCGATGAGGAGCAGGCCTCCTACACGGTGATTACGAGCACCAGTGAGCGAGTGGAGGTAACACGGATTTGGCGTGACCCCTTCTTAGATTTGGCGTTTCTTGAAGTGCCTGTTGCGCCACCAGCGACGCTTTCCCTCGGCTCCAGTGAGCAGTTGCAGCTGGGGCAGACAGTCGTTGCTATTGGCAATGCGCTCGGGAGGTTTACGAATTCTGTGTCTGTTGGCGTGCTGTCTGGAAAGGGAAGGTCGCTCGTTGCAAGCGGGGAGTGGAAAGCGGAGATGTTGGAAGCCGCGCTGCAAACCGATGCCGCCATTAACCCGGGAAATTCCGGAGGCCCGCTTCTCGACCTCACGGGGAAGGTAGTGGGTATCAACGTTGCGGTTGCATCGGGCGCGCAGAACATCGGATTTGCCATCCCTGCAGAAATGGCCGCACCGGCCTTGCATAGCATCCTCCAAGAGGGGGAAATTGTGAGACCTTGGCTTGGTGTCCGCTATCGGATGATTACTCCTGAGCTCGTGGAAGCCAACAACCTTCCCGTGAAGGAAGGGGCGCTCATTATTCGGGGGGCAACACCAAAGGATCTCGCCGTGATTCCGGGATCCCCTGCTGATAAGGCGGGTATTGAGGAGAACGACATCATCAGGAAGGTGAATGGTATTCCGGTGACCCGGTCTTCTCCCCTCGGATTTCTCATCCGTAGGTTTGCGCCCGGCGATACGATTACGCTCGAACTGCTCCACGATGGAAAGCAGAGAACGGTGCAGGTCACGCTCGAGAAGGCACCAACCTCACTAGCAAAATAGCGGATTCTCGATCGTTGCGAGTATGGGAAGCACCGTCCTGCTCCTTGGATTCCTCGCGTTATTTCTCGGCTTACTCGTGAAGGGAGCGGATCTCTTCGTAGAGAATGCGAAGCGAATTGGGCTCGCATTCGGATTGACGCCTTTCGTGGTGGGGGTGCTCATCGTTGGGGTTGGCACCTCGTTGCCGGAACTTGCAACGAGTTTTGCGGGTTTGTGGGCAGGAGAGGGAGGTGTGATCCTTGGTAACGCTATCGGCTCCAATATCACGAACATTCTCCTCATTGTGGGCGTTCTTGGCGCACTCTCACACGCGCTCCGCATTGGGGCAATGACGATGAAGCATGAGCTCATCATCTTTGCTGTTGCGACGAGCCACTTCACCGCTATTGCGCTTGATGGCACCATTGACCGGCTGGAGGGTATTCTGCTTTTCGGCACCTACCTTGCCTACCTTGCCTACCAAATTTTTGAGGGCGGGGAAGAGTCGACGAGTCAAGGGACGAGGCGCGGGGGCCGTCTCCAAAGGCGATCGCTCAGGTCCCTTGCGGCTCCACTCCTGCTTGCAGGAATCGGGCTTGCTGCGGTCATCGTGGGAGCGCGCGGCACGGTGATGGTGGTGCAGCACCTCGCATCGTTGTGGGGGGTCGCCACTACCATTGTTTCCCTGAGCATCGTTGCCCTCGGCACCTCTCTTCCAGAGCTTGCCGTCTCACTTGGGGCATTCTGGCGGGGCGATACCGATGTGGCGGTAGGCAACATCTTCGGCTCAAATGCGTTCAATCTTCTTGTCGCTGCAGGCGCTCCTGCTATCATGGTCCCCTTCGGTGTCCCTCAGCAAGACATAGTGTTTCCACTCATCGTGCTTGCGGGAGCATCGTTTATCCTCTTTGTAAGCGGGCTTGCCCGTTCTATCAACCGTTGGGAAGGCATTATGTTTCTCCTCTTCTACATCTTTTTCGTAGCGAAATTGTTCCTCCGGGTTTCCTGATCAGCTTATGGCTTCGGTGCCTCTTCCTGATCTGCCGCCTCACATCTACCTGCTCAAGAAGCCGTCGGGGATATCGTCGCGGCGCGCTGCCGAACAGCTCGCTCGTTTGCAAGGGAAACAGAAGGCAGGGCATGCGGGGACCCTCGACGTGCTCGCTGAAGGGCTCCTCATTGTCGGCGTTGGTGAAGGGACGAAGGCGCTGCGTCATTTCGTGGGTCTTCCCAAGACTTACGAAGCGGTGGTCTGCCTTGGCCGTAGTACAACAACGGATGACCGAGAGGGAGCGGTGGAGGAAGAAGCTGATGCACGTTACCTTACCTATGAGCAGGTTGCAGAGGTAGTGCGAGCGATGGTGGGACCATTGTCTCTTCCGGTCCCTCGTTGGAGTGCGGTTCGAGTTGGGGGAAAGCGACTCTACCATCTTGCGCGGCAGGGGAAGGATTCTCTCACCCCTCCCTTACGACAGATGGAGGTCCATGAAGCGACACTCGTGGCATTTGACCCTACTCCTCACCCGGATGCTCCTCATTTGCGACACGCGCACATTGTGTGGCATGTTGCTTCCGGAACCTACATCCGATCCCTCGCGAGAGAATTGGGACGACGGCTCGGTGTCCCTGCGAGCCTCTGTTGGTTGCAGCGCACCGCAATTGGCCCCTACAACATCAAGGATCCGCGGGTTGTGACTATCTCAACCTTCTGATTATGGAATACCCCTCGTTTCTTGAGCCCCTCCCCCTCACTTGGTTTCGGCGAGATGCGGCGGCTATCGCTCCCCAACTGGTGGGCCGCTGCGTCGTGGTACGGCGGGACGGTAGGCTCTTTGTCGATATGATTACGGAAACTGAGGCATACCTTGGGCCGGAGGATGCAGCGAGCCATGCCCGGTTTGGCCCCACCCCTCGCGCCCGTGTGATGTTTGACACGATCGGCCACTGGTACCTCTACTTTATCTACGGAATGCACACGCTCGCGAATATCACTTGCAACAGTAAGGGTGCGGGAGCTGTGCTACTGCGTGGCATTGCCTCGACACAAGGGCCGGGAAGAGTCGTACGCCAGCTCGGGCTCACCCTGTCTTCCCTCAACGGGAAACCTGCCGTGCCGGGGACAGGAGTGTGGATCACGAAGCGGCGATTCCGCCCAGCGCGAACCGTCGCACTGCCACGCGTCGGTATTGCCTATGCGGCTGACCCTTGGCGGGAAGCGCCTCTTCGCTTTGTGGGTCGGTGGAAGGGGGAACCTACTCGTTCGCTTGCAGCTCTGCTGCAACGATACGGCGCACCAAGGATCCATCTGCTTGGCCACCAGCCGCTTGCATCACGAGGCCGATAAGTTGCCCTTCAGAGGCATCCGGATGCTCCTTCCTTGCCTGTGCGACGAGTTGCCGGATCGCCGCCTCATCGAGCATTGGAGGGAGGAAAGAGGCGATGACGGCAGCCTCTTCCCGTTCCTGCTGCGCAAGGTCGTCTCTTCCCCCTTTCTCATAGAGCGTGCACGCTTCCTCTCGCTGCTTGAGGAGACGCCGGAGCACCCGATACGCTTCCTCAAGACGCAGAGGGCTCTCAGGAGTCCTCCCAAGCGCGACCGCTTCATTCGTGAAGGCAGCAAGGATGCCTTTCAGCGCCGTTGCCTTCCGTACATCACGGCTGCGCATCGCTTCCTTCAATTCGGTTCGAACGCGTTGGAGCAGGGTAGAGAAGCTATCCTCACTCATAGCAGTATCGTAGCACCTCTGTGCTATACTTGCCACCATCATCGCCCTGCTATGGCAACACCTCAAGAGCGTGCCTGGCATTTTCTTCCTCCAGAGAAGGTTGTCCAGGCATTGCGCGTGAACCCCTCTCAGGGCCTCTCAGAGAGGGAAGTGGCACTGCGCCTTGCCCGCTACGGGCCGAACACATGGACGCAGCGCAAGTCTGACTCTCTCTTCCGCCTCATCATCCGGCAGCTCGCGAATCCTTTGATGGTGGTGCTCGTTGGGGCGCTCGTGATTACCCTCATTCTGCAGGAATGGGTCGATGCGGTTGTCATCACCCTTGCCCTTCTCATCAATACCATTGTGGGGACACTCCAAGAGTGGAAGGCCTCGGAAGCGTTTGAAGCGCTCCAAAGGGAGGTGAAGCATGAGGCAATCGTGCGTCGGAACGGTTCGGTCCGTCGTATTCCGGCTGAACAGCTCGTGCCAGGCGACATTGTCCTCCTCAAGGAAGGGGCGGTCGTGCCGGCAGATTGCCGTCTCCTGCAGAGTGAGGAGCTCCGCACCAACGAATCTTCGCTCACGGGAGAATGGATGGAGGTGGCGAAGGATGCAGCCGCTTCGCTCGCTCCAGACACGCCACTTGCGGAACAGGCAACAATGGTATGGGCAGGCACCACGGTGACGCAGGGGACCGCCGAGGCTGTGGTTGTCGCAACCGGTATGGAGACGCAAATGGGCCGCATCGCCTCGCTCCTTACCGCCTCACCGACGCACACTTCTACCCCCCTCACGCAGAGCATTCGCCATATCGCCCTCTTTCTCTCGGGGGTTATCTTGCTCCTGCTCATCCTCCTGTTGCTGCTCGGGTTGTGGCGCGGTTTTGCTTGGGAGACGCTCTTTCTCACCGCGGTGGCGATTGCGGTCGCTGCCATTCCGCAGGGGCTGCCGGCTGCGGTGACCATCACCCTCGTGTTAGGGATGCGGGACATTCTGCGAAAGCGGGGGCTCGTTCGTAATCTCCTTGCCGCAGAGACGCTTGGCTCCACATCAACCATCCTCACCGACAAAACCGGAACGCTTACCCAGGCGAAAATGGAGCTCAAGGAGATCGTCGGCCCTCATTCCATCGATCCTGCGTTCTCACGAGAGACTTCCCAGCAGTGGATCTTGAAGGGGGCTCTTGCTGCCACTGACGCATTTCTCGAACGGCTCCCAGATGGATCGTTTCAACCGGTGGGAAGGCCGCTTGAACGCGCTATTCTCGCAGCAGGAGTCGAAAAAGGTGTCACTCCCGAAGAGGTGCTGCGGGAAATCCCACGCCTCGATGAAATCCCATTTCGTTCCTCTCGTAGGTTTCGTACCACGCTCCACACGGTGCCGGGAGAACCACGCAACCTCCTCATTGCTGTAGGCGCTCCGGAGGTCCTCCTCGATGCCGCATCCTCCTTCGGCACTCCAGAGGAAGTGAAGCCGCTTACCGACCTCCTGCGGCAGAGTTGGCACCAGCTCATTGCGGCACAAGCGAGGGAAGGGAAGAGGGTTGTTGCCGTAGCGTTTGCCCGCACCACCGCTTCTTCGCTCAATGCCCAGCAACCGCTCCCGCCCCATGGTGTTACTTTCGGGGGGTTGCTCGTCTTTGAGGACCCGCTGCGACCCGATGTCCCTGAGGCAATGCGAGAGGTCGTCGCTGCCGGAGTGACGGTTATTATGGCTACTGGAGATAACCCGGCCACCGCGCAATCGGTGGCTCTGCAGGCGGGTATTCCTCAGGCTGAGCGGGGAGTGGTGACCGGCCCGCAAGTCGACGCAATGGACGATGATGCCTTGCGGGAGGCACTCGCAACCTACCGCGTCTTTGCGAGAACCACGCCGGAGCAGAAGCTGCGTATGGTTCGCCTTCTGCAGCAGAATGGTGAGGTTGTCGCAATGACAGGTGATGGCGTCAACGATGCACCGGCACTCCAGCAGGCTAACATTGGCGTTGCCGTGGGGAGCGGAACGGAAGTGGCAAAGGCTGCGTCCGATCTCGTGCTGCTCGACGATAGTTTCCGCATTATTGTCGATGCGATCCGCATAGGGAGGCGAGTGATGGACAACATTAAAAAGATCGTCATCTTCCTTATCTCAACAAATTTCAGCGGCATCTCGCTCGTGGGAGCTTCCGTAGTGGCCGGCACACCGCTGCCCATTCTCGCCCGACAACTACTCTGGACGAACATCGTGGAGGAAGGGTTGATGAGCTTTGCGTATGCCTTTGAGCCAGAAGAGCACGATGTGATGCGGCAATCCCCAAAATCTCCGGAACTCCGAAC
>WFWM01000048.1 GCA_015491145.1 Patescibacteria group bacterium
CTATTCCCCCCACCATCCACCGGCTCCACCTGCCTCGGAGAGTGGCAAAAACGCGCTCGGAAGGCTGCCACAGCTGCCACCAAAAGCGTGAACGCATATTCATGCCGTATGAGCCCCTCGGTCTTCTACCACGGAGGAGGCTTCCGGTAGCTGCGCAGGTGGTTCCACCCGTCGCGCGGCAACCCGACTCACGCGCTGCCCGAGCACGTCGCTCCCGATTGGGTGGAAGAGTGTCGCAAGCTCTTCCGAAGAGAGCACGAAGTAGTCCTCCCAGTAGTAAGGAGTGAACCACGCTCGGCGTTGGTAGAGGTAGAAGAGCCTCCGCTTGTCGAACGCCTGCCGGTAGCCGGTCGGGTCCTGCCACGGATAGTTGTACTCCGCGAGCCAACCGCCGAGCGTAAAGCTATTGTAGAGCTGCGAGCTAAAAATGTGGAGCAGGTTCACAAACAGGGGGATGCGGGGGCCCGTGAATGCCTCCTTCTTCGCTTTGTAAATAAGACGCATACCGACCTGAAAGTGGTGTTGCTCCAGTTTCCGCCGCATTGCCTTGAGGAGATCTACTGCGTAGGGAGGGAGCTTACCGTAATCCGGCTTCCCTTCGTTATCTTTCGTATGGTACTCCTCCAAGATTGCTTCAGTTTCTCTCTTGAACAGAGAAGTGAGATCCCGTTCCTTCGGTTTGTGGGAACGAACGACAATTTGGAGCCATACCTGCTCGTCTTTTCCCACATCCGCAAGCTGCTCGAGGACGACGCTCAGTGGATCCACCCGCTCCTCCGGCTTCATAAACGGATCATCGGTTCGAAAATCGACAAAGGTGCGCAGCGGGTACACATCGGGTTTCGCAAGAAAGAAGTGAAAGCCAAAGAGATTCTCGCGTTGTTCATTGTAGGGAAAGCGTCGGGTGTAATCCTCTACCTCCCGCACAACCACCTCTGGGTAGTACGCGTAGAGAAGCGCTTCAAAGTTTTCTCGCAGTGATTTCCGCAGGTAACAATAGAAACGAATCACCCCGCCGTGTGCCACAATCTCGAAGGACCAAAATGGGCGCATCTTACCTCGAAACAGACGATCGATGAAAGTAGTCTCTCCAAACGGCTTATAGAGCGCTTCAAAGAACGCCTGCATTGCTCGCGGGGTTCGCCGGACCTCCTGTGGCATCACAATCTCCACCAGCACCATCTCGTTCTCCAGCAGGAAGCGGAGGCGCACGTACGCGAGCCACCAGGAAATAACACCGTAGAGCGCAAGCGGAGGACCGAGCACCGGCACGAGGAAAAGTAGCGCTCGAAACACATCAAAAAGCAACCCCTGTCCTGCGATAATGAGGAGTGCGGTACCGATGCCGAAAGCAATGATGGCTATTCGTTCAACATGGAGCCCCCACCCCTCAAGCCAACGCACGAGCGCCTCGATGCGCTGCCGCATACCACGCTAGTGTAGCACAATGCCCACCTCCCTATCGCGAAGCTTCTTGCGCGCGGAGAGATAACTGCTGAGCGGCACCCTTCTGATGAGACTCCTTTGATTGCCGCCCCTCTTCTGCAAGAGCATAACGACCATCTGAGAGTCGACGGAATTCAGAAGAATTATGGAGATGCGAGAGGATTGTGGCATCCTTGACGTAGCGCTCTTTCTTGACGAGGTCCACAATAGCCCGAGGGGAAAGCGGCCCGTGCTTGGAAAGCACTCGGGCGATTATCTCCTCAATGCTCCCCTCCTCATACCCCCACTCCCGCAGCGCGTACATCCCACGACCAACGAGAACGAAGCGAGGATCTCGAATGAGCTCGTTATGGGTCGTGCCTTCGTGCGCTTTCCGACGGAACAGTTCGGTGATCGCACGCGCCACCTCGCGGTAGTGCATAGGGGAGCCGTGACGCCGGAGAACCGCATATGCGTAATCGCGAATACCCCGCAGTCGAATCTGGGAAGATGACGCCTTTCCCCATTCCCCAAGCGGATTCCGCCCAAGTCGCTTGGCAAGGAAGAGCCACCGCACAATCACCTCCTCTTCGAAGGCTCTATCATTGATGGTCTGGAGATGGTTGAGGAAGCGGCGGATCATCTCATGCTCCGGAATGAGCGCATCATCCGGGAGCTCCGCGTAGAGGGCACGAAGGGCGTCCCGCACCTTCTGCGCCAGCTTTGGGTCGAGGCACCAGTGGGCATAGAACTCAGAAGTTTCCCGTGTGAGAAAGAACTCCTCCCCCACTGTCATCAGAAAGAACAGCGCGTTTTCTGAGCTTCGACTCGTGGTAAGGTAGGAAAAGAGCTCCTCATGGGGGACGATGCCGCCAAGTGAATGCACGATGGACGCCAGCTCCTCAAACACTGGAGCAAGCTCCCGGTAGGTTTTGCTCCGGCGTATCGTTGCCAACCCAAACTGTTCTATTTGGCGAACGCGCTCCCGCGTGATGCCGTAGCGTTTCCCTATCGCTTCCAGCGTTGCTCGGGTCTCTTCCCTTCCCAACCCAAATCGTCGTTCGAGCACATCGCGAACACGCTCCGGCACTTCCTTAAGGAGGCGTGTGGCCACTTTCTTTGGGCGAAATGAGAGCGTTGGCACGCGCCGCTCCGCCCTCCGCTGCGAGTTTCCCATAGCAACAGGGTAGCACACTTTTCAAAAAAGTCAAGAGTTCCTACATCTCCTGCGCTGTAACGAAATTGATGACCCGTTGCGGAACCACCACCACCCGCACAACCCTCTTGCCGGCAAGCGTCCGTGCGACCGACGATTGCTCTTTCGCCTTTGCTTCGATCTCTTCCTTCCCTGCTCCAGCGGGGAGCACGATGGTTGCCCTCGTCTTCCCGTCTACCTGCACGGCGTAGGTGACCAAATCTGCCATCAGATACGCGGCATCCCAGTGAGGCCATGGTTCCCGGCTCAAAACCTTCCCCTGGCCGTAAAACCGCTCCCACCCCTCACAGGCAATATGGGGGGCAAACGGCTCAAGGAGCGAGAGGAGTGTTGCTACCGCCTCCTTCGGTGGAGGGGATTCCTTCATAAGCGCATTTGCGTACTCCATCAATGCGGCAACCGCCGTGTTGAACTTCATTGCCTCGATATCCTCGCTCACCTTTTTTACCGTGCGATGCTGCAGCGTCTGGATCGAGGAAGGAACCTCCCGCTCAACAGCATGGGTAATGAGGTGCCAAACCCGCTCGAGGAATCGACGCACCCCTACGACACCATTCGTCGACCACGCAATCGCCTGATCGAAGGGGCCCATAAACATCTCGTAGGTGCGCAAGGTGTCGGCGCCAAAACGGGCGACGACTTCATCCGGATTCACGGTATTGCCTTTCGACTTGGACATCTTGGTGCCATCTTCAGCGAGAATAATCCCCTGTGAGGTGCGGCGGGCGTACGGCTCTGGCGTCGGAACCACGCCTATATCGTAGAGAAACTTGTGCCAGAAGCGCGAGTAGAGGAGGTGGAGCGTCGTGTGCTCCATGCCCCCGTTGTACCAATCAACCGGCAGCCAATAGGTGAGCTTCTCCTTTGAGGCAAGCTCGGCGGTATTGTGTGGGTCAATGTATCGGAGGTAGTACCACGAAGACCCCGCCCAATTTGGCATCACATCGGTTTCTCGCCGTGCCGGCCCCCCGCAGGCAGGGCAGCTCGTGCGCACCCAATCTTCGAGCCTCGCAAGCGGAGAATCACCCTCTTCTGTCGGCTCGTACCGATCGAGCGGTGGCAAGAGGAGGGGGAGATCCTCCTCTCGCAGTGGCTGCCAGCCGCACCGTTGGCAGTGCACCATCGGGATAGGCTCCCCCCAGTAGCGCTGCCGTGAAAATACCCAGTCC
>WFWM01000049.1 GCA_015491145.1 Patescibacteria group bacterium
CATGTAAGAGAGGGAAAGAAGAAGGGAAATTGCCGCCTTCTTCCAAGCGCTTACCGGTGCGCTTTTGGAGGAGTTTGCGCCCAATGAGAAAGGCGAGGGAGGCGGGCGCACATCCTGATGCGCGCGTTGCATAACTGGTAAAGTGCGAAACATGCAACGAGCGTGAAAGAAATCAACGCAGCACTGAAGAAAGTTTCGGCGACGGAGTGGTGGCGCAGGGTGTTCGCAGTGACGGAGAATCCAATTGTCTCGAGCGATATCATTGGCCAGCCGTATGCGTCTATTGCGGATCTTCGAATGACACGGATGATTGATGGCATGCTCGGGAAAGTGATGGCGCGGTACGCCCACGAAGCGAGGTATGTCCACTCGCTCATGGAGCGTGTCGTTGCAGCGGGTCGGTATGTCGCTTGGGGGAAAATGCATCGCGCTCGGGAGTAACCACGCCGTATTTTCGCTCAAAGAATCGATGAGAGAGCAGTTGGAGCGCGAGGGACAGAGGTAGACGATTGCAGCGCAAACCATCTGGATCCTTCCGACGACTATCCATGCTTCATCATTCCCGCGGCGCAGCGCATGTGAGCGTTGTGTACTAATGAAGCCCCCTGTGGAAAACGAGGGGATATTCCTGTGGTACTATGTCGACATGACGCTGGTAAGACTTTGTGGCCACTCTAAAAGGAGTATTTTTGTCGCGAGCATCATACTCTTGATCCTTGGGGCAGGAGGGATTGGTTGGAAGCTTGCCGTTCCTTATATCACGGAGGCAGCGTTAAAGGAATGTTCCCGCACGCCGTCTGTGTTCACCTCGGGGAGGACGCTAACAGCTGCCTTTGCGCCGCCATACGATCCTGTGACGAAGAACCAACTCTTCCGCGCCTACTGCGATACGACGCAAGGAACAGTCCGTTTCGTTGTGGGGGATAGAGAGCGCACCTATGTGTACACTTCCCTCTATACATGGATTAATGGTCAATGGAAGCGAATTGACGATCCAGGCGGCGGAGGGCGGTGGAAGCAGTGGAGTGTGGATTTGTCTGTTCCAAAACAGTCGGTGGGAGAGTGGGCGGTTGCGTACACCTGCACCTGGGATAGAGGGGCACAAAGGTGGCGCTGCGGTTGCAAGGACGAAGCCTGCACCTCCTCTGGGTGGCATCTGATTCGCATCAATCCGCCGTGGAAGCAATCGTTGCCCTTCGTGCCTTCTACCTGCGGCACCGACTGTCCAGCGCCGAAGGGGGCGCCGTACATTGGTATTATCAGCGTCCCTGACTCCACCTTCCAAAAATTGATGGGATACCCAAAAACGGTGCGGCACTTCTTCCTGACCGCAACGAATCGATGGAGCGGCATACTCGTGGGAAGCCGCCCCTTCCAAGAGCTGGCGAATTGGCAACAGGAAGGGAAGGCACTTGGGCTTGACCGACTCGTGGTGATCACTGTTGATATCTTCCCATGGGAGGTGATCCCTTCCAATCTTCGCCGACGGTACGAAGGGACGATGGATGCGTTGCAGCGTTGCACCGCAGGAGAGTTCGACAGCAAGTTCCGCGAATTTGCAAAGAGTGTCTACACGGCTGGATTGCAACAGAATGTTGTCATCCGCCTTGGTCCTGAGTGGAATCTTACGCATCTCCCTTACGGAATGAAGAAAAAACGCATTGACGGAAGAGAGGCTTCTTATCAGGAACAACAAGAGTTGGCGCGGGCGTTTGGAAAATGTTTCGCTCATACAGTACGAACGATGCGCGCCACAAATCCTGGCGCGCGGTGGTACTTTGATTGGAACAGTGGTGGGGTTCTGAAGTTTCTAAAAGAAGGGTACCCGGGCGATAACGTGGTAGATGTTGTGAGCCTTGATTACTACGACCTCGCTTCCGCCAGCTGCCCCTCCTTCGCGAAGTATAGTAAGGAATGGCAGGAATGCCGGTGGCGGGAGGTGGCTCGTAAGATGCAGCCATTGATTGATTTTGCGCGATCGCGTGGAAAATTCTTTGCAGTCCCGGAGTGGGGATTGTGGCCAAGGGATCCAGAATATGCCGATCTAAAAACTTGGGAAGGTGACTCCAATCGGCGTTATGGAGGAGGAGATAACCCATGGTTTATTAAGTATATGTGTGAACTTGCGAAGAACCCTTCCAACAAAGTGCTCTATTCCCTCTACTTCAAGTGGTCGAATAGTTACTCCGGCTTCAATTTGCAAAGCTACCCGAACGGACTTCGCGCGTTCCAGCAGTATTGCCGTCGGTAGTGGAGATGAGGAGGCGAGATGTAAGCTATGTATAAATTCGCACCCTCTCCCATCACCACAAACGAGAGCCACTTGCGCTCCGTCCACCGCGCCACGGCAACGAGCTCCTCGAGCGACACAACCTCTCCCCATCACGCTGCCATCCCTACGACACGAAACATGGTTCGGAGTGCGAACGGCACGCAGCGAGCGAGGAGTATATTGCTACGGCGCAGAAGGAGCTTGTTGCAGTGAGGGAGAAGGTGACTCAATCTGCCGCAAAAGCGCCGCTGCGGTATGGGCGTACTGCGGACTGCCGCCGTGCCAACCGCCGAATGGTTGCTTCCACCTTGCCTCGCTTTCGGGCAAGGAGCCAGAGTTGCGCGACTGCCGCCACTTCCTCGAGGCTGCTTGTCGGAGAGCGATATGCTTGCCTGCGGGCGCGCCGCTTCCTCACGGAGGAAGAGGATGCCAAGCCGCCGCGCTGCGCCCCATCCTAATCAGCATCTCCCCAAGAATGCACCGTTCCTCGGGAATCACGATCTACACCTAGGCACCGATCTCCATTGAACGTGGAAAACTTGTACCCCTCCCGGGGAGCATGAGTACGGCCACCTCCACGCTGTTCACCTCATCCCCAAGGAGAACTTGACGGCAGCGACCAGTGTCGCCGCCAAAAGCAGCACAAATACGATGCGCATCGTCGCCCCCTTTCTGGTTGCTTACTTTTCCTCACTAGAAAAATTGCCCTCTGAAAAGGGGGAGGGTCATATATTCTGTGCGCTCGGTGTAAAGGGCCGTCGCGCGGCGGGCGCCGTCCACCCGTAGGGGTCCATACTGCAAAATACGAGTGTCGCAGAGGTATAGACACCTGAATTTCTTTTTCTGTACCTCTTTCCGCAGGAACGTGCCGCCAGCTATAAGGCCGCAGCGGTATGTAGCAGCTCTTTCGTCTTACCCTCTCTACCGCGATTACTGATGCCTGCACGGGAAAGGAATATTACCACGCGCGCAGGTGCACCGTGCGCGTGCGCGGGCCGTCAAATTCCACCAGTACTATCCTCTGCCAC
>WFWM01000050.1 GCA_015491145.1 Patescibacteria group bacterium
ATCCACCGATTGGCTCCCAACGAAACGGGCACTCGCACGCCTGAGATCCTCATAGCGTCCTCCCTGCACCACCCCGTAGAGGGCAGGCCTCCAGCCCAGCCGCCGCTCCGTTTCGCCTGCGAGACGCTCGTGTGCAGTGAGTGAAGCCACCAACCACCGGTGCGTGCGCTCCATTGCGCGCTTCTGGTAGTCGTAGGGCGCATTCGGCGCGGTGCACTCATCGAGCGCTACGATGCAGTCGGCTCCCAAGGCGTGCTGCACAGCGATCGATCGTTCCGGCGTGAGGAGAATGCGGCTCCCATCCTTATAGGAGCGAAATACGACGCCCTCATCCGTGATCGTCGCAGGCGGCGCCTCACCAGAGGCAGGTACCTGCTGTGGCTCCCTCCCTCCAACCTTACTCGTTGTCCTCCCAAACGCCACCCCGAGCGAGAACGCCTGAAAGCCGCCTGAATCGGTGAGGACAGGCACGGGAATGGAAGCCCACGAGTGGAGGCTCCCGGCAGAGGCGACACGCTCCGGCCCGGGGGCGAGTATAAGATGGTAGGTGTTGGCAACCACCATCTGTACCCCCACCTCCCTCCAGAGCCACACCGGCAACGCCTTGATGGTCGCCTTTGTCGCAACCGCAACGAACGCGGGGGTTGCCACCGCGCCATGCGGCGTATGCAGCAGACCCGCGCGCGCACGGCTCTCCGGATCCTCCGCAAGCACCTCGAAGCGCACCGACGACGGGAGCGCCATACCTACTCCTTCCCTCCTCCCTTCTGCTCCTGCCTCTCGTGGTGCATCATTTGCTCGAGCTCCCTCTCACGCAGGCGAATGACCTCCTCGGCAGGACCGTCACGAACAATCTTCCCGTCCCGCAGCTCTATGACGCGCTCGGCACGGCGAGCGTACTCGAGCTCGTGGGTGACCGTCACGATGGTCAACCCCTTGCGATGGAGATAATCAAACTGCTCCAGCACCTCAAGCGACATCGCGGTATCGAGGTTGGCAGTGGGCTCATCGGCAAACAGCACATCAGGCGCATCAGCTACCGCACGGGCAATTGAAACGCGTTGCTGCTCTCCTCCCGAGAGCTCGCTCGGCCGGTTGGAAAGCCGGTGCCCCAGTGCAACCTGCTCGAGCGCGGCAATCGCACGCTTTCGCGCTTCCTCCAATGGAAACCCTCGCATCAGCATCGGCACCATCACATTCTCCACCGCCGTGAGTTCAGGGAGGAGCGCGTAGTCTTGAAAAATGTAGCCGAGATGCTCCAGCCGCAGTCTCGTGCGCTCCGTGTCGGTCAGCTGCGCCGTGGCATTGCCGAGGAAATATACCTCCCCTTCCGTCGGCTCATCGAGGAGGGAGAGTTGATACAAGAGCGTCGATTTTCCCGCACCCGACTTCCCAATTATGGCGACGTATTCCCCCCGCCGTATCGTGAGCGACACACCGTCGAGTGCCACGGTTGCCGCTGTTCCGGAGCGATACACCTTCCGAACAGAATGCGCTGCAATAATCGGTTCTCCTGCCATACGCCTCACGCTCATCGCCCCAGCATCGCTTCAAGGGGCCGCTTCCGGGCAATGCGCCGGGCAGCCCACAACGCCGCAACGAATGTGATGGCCAATAGAAGCACTGCCCGCACCGCCGCATCCGCTGCAGAGACGCTCACGATGCCTTCGGAAAACGGGAAATCAATCGGATGCTCCCGTACATAAGGCACCACGAGAAAGAAGGTGAAGAGGGTTGCGAGAGAGATACCAATGCCGGCGTAGAGGAGGGAGAGCACCACGAGGGAAAGCTCGACGCTGAGCGCCGATACCCCGATCGCTTTCAAGATCCCAATGAACTTCTGCCTCGTCACAGCGGTAATGAAGATGATGATGAAAATGGTGATACCTGCGACAACGAGCGCAATGCTGCCGATGATGTTGGCAAGCATAGTGAAGGTGTCGCGAATTTGATCGAGGAGTTCTCCCACGGTATCCTCCGGAGTCCGCACGCGCGCATACTGCCCAATACCTTGGGCGAGGAGCCGCCGCTTCACCGCACCCGCCGAAGCGCCCTTTGTGAGGAGCACCGCGTACTCATCAGCGTTATTATCAATCCGTCCTGCGAGTTTGCGCGCCTCACTCGCAAGAATGTAGACCCGCCGGTCCGCCACATCCACCTTGGTCTGCACAACACCCCGGACGGTAAACTCCTTCACCCTCTTTCCTATCCGGAGACGGATCGTATCGCCTACACGCACCCCTTCAAGGGTTGCCTGACTGGAGTCTATATTGAAGTACCGCTTGAGGAGGCGTGCCCCGAGCACGACTCCGTTGTGGTCCAACCCCGTGAGGAAGCTGCCCTCTACCACTTTCTCCGGCAGGATGGTAACCGCCGC
>WFWM01000051.1 GCA_015491145.1 Patescibacteria group bacterium
GGGCTGATGCGTTCCGCAGGGTTCCTTGCCACGAACCCCTTTGCTATCCGTCACGCTCCTTCTCCTCTCATCGCTTTTCTTATAGAAAGGATTACCACCCTCGGGGAAGCGTGGGTGGTGGCGAGCCTCTTGCTTTTAGTGGCGGGGTGGTACTGGTGGAGGAGAGGAAGTGTGCGGGAGGCAGGAGGTGCTCTGGTAGCGTTCCTTGTTGCAGTGTTTTCAGTGTGGGGGTTGAAGGAGCTGTTTGGGGTTGAACGCCCGAGCGGAGGATTGGTTACCGAGCAGGGCTTCAGTTATCCAAGCGGGCATGCGACGCTTTCTCTCCTCGGGTATGGACTTGCTGCGTGGTTATTGGGGGTGAAGCTGGCGCAGCGGCGAGCGCTCATCGCATGCGCCCTCGTGCTCGCTCTCGCAATTGGCATCAGTAGGGTACTCCTCGGGGTGCATACCGTCGCGGATGTGGTGGGGGGCTTCCTCCTTGGTGGTGCCATCCTCCTCCTGAGCTTCGCATGGCTGGAGGGCAGCGGGAGAGGCGGCGATCACGCCATCGGGAGCGATGCATCTGCACGCTCGCGTGGCACTGCGGCACGGAGCCGCACCGGATCATCGCTTACCACCGCGTCAACGCCGAGCTTGGCGAGGCGTGCCACCTCGTCGGGAGTGTTAACGGGCCACACGAACACCGCGAGCGAGGAGGGGATGGCAGCGGCGCAGGAAGCATCGAACCACTCCCCATAGAGCACGAGCGCACAGCAGGCGAGTTCCTCGGCGGCAGCTGGGAGGGTCGGGACGAAACCTTCAGCAATGAGCGCGCGCGGAACCTCGGGAGCCTCTTCTCGTGCGCGCGCCAGCGCGCGGGCATCGAATGAGCTGATAAGGAGGAGGGAAGAGGGCCACCCTTGCCGGAGGAGGGACTGGAGGAGATGTGTCGCAGGAGGCACGCTTGGCGCATCCTTCACCTCAAGGTTGAGGAAGAAGGGGCGAGTGCAGGCGTGGAGCCAGGCTGCGAAGCGGGAGAGGGTTACCACCGACGGGGCGTGCTGGAGCAGCGCTGCGCGCGTGATGGTTCGGATGCGCTTGCCTCCCTCGCCGAGGTGGAGGGGGAGCGCCGGGTCGTGGTAGAGCACGGGAGTACCGTCGGCGGTTGTGTGGATGTCGCACTCGATGCCGTCGGCGCCACCTTCGAGCGCGTGGGTAAACGCTTCAATTGAGTTTTCCGGCCTTACCCCGGTGCGTTCCCCGCGATGGCCGATGAGGAGCATACTAAATCCCTTCCTTTCTCTCCCCCCATCAGCCTTTGCTCTTTGCGGGCTGGAGTGGCGGGAGCAAAGCATTGACTGCGGCAGCGGGTCCGAGCTCTTCGAGAAAAGACGGGGGGACGTGCTCACATTCAACAAATACCACGCCATGGAAAGCAGGAGGATTTCCGGTGAAACGGGGCGCGACCGGATTGCGTCCGAGATATTGGGCAAGGCGTGTAAGGTTGAGGCGCCAGACAATCCGGTTCTCTCCAGCGGTACCTTCGTACGCCCCAAGTGCCGGGAAGAGGGTACCGACGATACAGGGATGCCCCGACCAGTCTGGGTTGGCACGGAAGCCTTCTTCCCGCACTTTTTCAGCGGCAATCGCAGGAGCGGAGATAAGGATGTTTCCCCCTCGTGCGAGGAGCTCGGCGAGCACTTCACGCGCCTCTTCTGGGTCTCGCACTCCCTCCCCCCGGAGGAGTACAAGGAGCGATTGTGCTTCAGGATCTCTCACCCACCCTGTATCCAAGGATCGGAGGTTTGGTTGGGTATGCTGGGTGCGCGGAGGTTGGTTGTGCCCAGCAGGAGGCATAGCGAGAGGATTGTACCATAGCGCACGGTACTTGTTGTATTAGGGGAGACAGGACAATTGGCGTTGGGAGCTCTCTTGCAGCTGGCTACGCAACCGAAGGGGGAGGGGCATCAGGAGGGAGAGAGGGCGTTGCGGGCGCCACCTGCCCTGCCGGCAACACGGCGAACATCCACCGGGAGGAGTCGCCGTTGAGGAAGTCGATGCGCACCCGCCACACCTCGAACGCGAGGGTGGGCTGCCTGAGGAAGGTGAGGGAGGCCGTTTTCTCCTCCGGGGTGAGGAGCAGCGGGCCGCGCATTCCCGCATTTTGGGAAGCGATAGACATTTGTTGGCGCAGCCGGGCAGGAACCACGCAGCACACCGAGTAGATCGCCATGGCGAGGGGGTTGGGGGAATCAGGAGAGAGGAACGGTTGAAGGATATCGTCTGGCGAAGAGGAGTTGGCAGCGACGGCAGATTTGAGCGACTGTATCGCATTGATAGCGTCAACCTGCGACGGATAGAGCCGGAGAGGACACTCCTTTCCTCCCGCAACCTCAAGCGCCTTTCCCTGCACGAGCCTCGGGAGGGGAACGCGGATGATCGGGATTGGCGGTCGTTCCTTCGGGGGCATACTGCCCTGCTAGCGTAGCAAGCAGGAGAGATCTGTGCCATAGTAGCGGCAATGGCACGGTGGCAGCTTGCGCGCATTTGCACCCGTGCAGGTATCGTGGCAGAGGTTGGCATTCCGGCGTTGCGACGCGTACGCGGCGTGCTGCTGCTTGCCTCTGGCTGCCCGTCCGTGCCGTGCGCAAAAGAGCTTTTGGCGTTCCTCGCCTCAGAGGGGTGGTGGGGCGTGCATCTCCGTTACCGCGGCAGTTGGGAGAGCAAGGGAGCGTTCCTCTCCTGCGAGCCGACGGACGATGTCCGCGAGGTGCTCGAGGCGCTCAAGCAGAGAATCGTGGATATATGGAGTGGGGCAGAGGTCGCCGTTCCGCCCCATCTCCCACGCTTCGTGGTAGGGGCGAGCTTCGGCGGGCCGGCAGCGCTGTTTGCGTCCGCTTTCCCTGCGGTTGAGAAGGTAGTCGCACTCTCCCCTGTCGTTGATTGGAAAGCCCTCAATCGAGGGGAGGAGTCGATGGCAGAGTGGCAACGGAGGCTACGCGAGGGATTCGCCGGCGCTTACCGCGTGCCTCACTCCCGCCACCTCCGGGCGCTGTGCGGGAACCGTTGGTACACGCCTGTGGCGCAACCCCACCGCATTGTCGCTTCGAAGGCGCTCATCCTCCACGCGCGGGACGATACGGTCGTTCCTCCAGAAGAGGTGGTGCAATTTGCGCAGGCGCACGGAATCTCCCTCGCGCTCTACCGGAGAGGTGGCCACCTTGGCTTGAGCGATCTGGCGCGGCGGCGGATCCTGTGGCGACGCGTCGTTCGGTTCCTCACCGAAAAGAAGCGCCCGTAGTGTGCTACAATGCGCCCCATATGCACATCACGATCATCAACGACTCCTCGGATGCGAACGCTTCCGGCAGGCAGCTCACGCGCGCCGGTGTCCTCGCAAAGGGAGCCTCGCTTGCCTTCATTGGCGTGCCAGCATTCTCTGACATTGCCGCAGCAGGCAATCTCGTCGATGCGATCGATGCGGCAATGGGGGAGCCGGCGGCAATCCTCGTGAATGTCGCGCCTCGCCACACCGATGCGGCGCGGAAAGAGCGCAATGGCACCCCGTTTTGTTACTTCTTCGTTGGCGGCACGCTCGTGGTGGCGAGCGTGGAAGGGTACACCCTCTCCCTCGCAAAGAAGGTTGGCGCGCTCGAAGGGACGACGCTTCACCTGATGGATGTGGCGCGGGTGGCGGAGGACCTCAACGCCAAGGGGATGCTCTCAGCACGGGAGGCGCAGTGGTTGCACGAGACGCAGTTTCGCAGCTACGAGTTTACCCCCCGCCTTGCGGCATTGATGCTCGAAGGGTACGAGCCTCCCTCCCACGAGCTTCCCCTCGAGAGTATCCCCGACGCTCCGGCGGCAGTCTGGTGGATCGATAACTTCGGCAACATCAAAACGACACTCCTGCCGGAGGAGGTGGACTTCACTCCCGGCGAGACACTTGAGACCTCACTCGGATCCCTGCCGTGCTACGGACAGCTCGCGGAAGTACCTCCGGGGGAAGCGGCGTGCGTGAAGGGGAGCTCAGGCTATGGGGATCGGCGGTTCCTCGAAGTGGTGGTGCAGGGAGAGCGGGCAGCGGCTCTCCTCAATGCGTCCATTGGGCAGGAGGTAACGGTGAGCCGACGCAACGGCCCCCACTGATGGTAGCGTAGCGGTCGTTATGCCGGATCGGAATCGAGAAGTTGCCTCACTCCACACTCCTCCTTCTGACCGTCGGAAGGAAACGGTGGTAGCAATTGAAAATACCCTTGAACAGACCCGGCAGGCGCTCCTTGCGCTCGAGGCGTTCCTTGCTCGGGCGGAGCAGGGTGGGGAAGGAGCCATCGCTGCGCGGGCGAAGGCAGCCGCAGCGGTTCTCGCCTTTGGGAGCAACCTTGCGCAGCAGTGGGAGGAGGAAGCGCGTGCAATCCGAAGCCGAGCCCTGCCCACCCCGGTGCGGGAGATGGACCAGAGCCGGCAGGAGGAGCTCGCCTACGCCTCCCGACTCCTCCTTGCTGCGAGTGAGTGGCGCGCATCGGTAACCGCGCTCGCCCGCGCCACAGAGGCGGTACGAGGACCAGCTTCGCGTATTGCCGAAGCCATTTCGCTGCCGGAAGTGCCGCACCCTACGACGAATTACGCCATAGCGCCGAAGGCGTTGCTGCGCCGGCGGTTTGCGGAGGCACTTCTCCATCTCTCCCAAGCGTTCGAGCATCTCATGTATGTCCTCTCGCTCCTGCAACAGACTTCTGGAGAAGGAAATGAGCACCCTCCATCCATCCCGCAGGAAGAGGAGATTGCTTCCGTGTGGGGGGAGGTGGGTTCAGCCCTTGTGAAGGGAGCGAGATGTTTTGGGGAACTGAGTAAGCACTACCTACCGCTTCCGAAAGCGGCAATGAGCGACAGCCGCGAGGAGCTCGCGTGGGAGACCTTCTGGACGAGTGCCGCAAGCGTGCTCCTGCCGCTTTGGCGATGGATGGAGGAGGTCTCTCGGTGGACAGACGCGGCGAGGCGCACACTCAAGCGGGAACGACGGTTCTTAGAGGAGAGCGCGCAGCGCATCGGCGCTCGTCCGGCGGACGAAATGTTGCAAGCGCTTGCGGATGCCGAGGCAAAGCTCCGCACGCTGGAGGAGCTGTGGAGGTCGACGCGTGAGGCTTAGAGCACGAACTCGCCGTCTCGATAGATGAGTTTCTCTCCACCATCGCTGAGTATCGCTACAACGCGGCGGCGGGAGGTGGAGATAATGTCGGTGTGGACGGCAGAATCGTTGTAGCCGAGCTGCTCCCACTCCTCCTCGGAAACCTCGGCCGGGTTGCCGTCGAAGGCGTCGCGGTAAGCCTTGCCGAGGGCAATGTGGGTGTTGCCCCAGCGGCCTCCCATATTCTCGTCGTAGAGCGTGTTTGCCATAAAGGTGGTGATGCGGGAGAGTCGCCGATCGGTGAGGGAGAACTCTCCCACCTTGTTGGCATTCTTCACCTTGAGCATCGCTTTGAGGTGGGGTTCGTTCCGCTGAGCCTTTGCCTTCACCACGCGACCCTTAGAAAACCACAGCTCGATACCCTCAATCTTCACCCCCTGCCGATACAGCGGCTGGTTGAAGCGAATCCAACCCTCTGTGCCGCGCCAGTCGGGGGAGGTGAATACTTCAAAAGAGGGAATGTTGCGGCCGGATCCGCCGAGCCAGAGGCGCCGCTTGCCGGGCGTGATGGTGAGGTTGACGTCCGGCCCCTCGACCCGCAGGGAGGCGATGCGTGGCGTGAGGCGGTTGAGCGCCCGCTGCACGCGTTCAATCTCCCGCTGTACCCGCCGCCACTCCTTCATGGGGTCTTCCTTGTCGAGGAAGCAGGCGCGGATGATCTGCTGCCAGTACTTCCGGAGGGAAATGCCGGCTTCCCGCGCCATTCCTTCCGTGCCGTAGAGTGCGAGCGTCCAAGAGAGGTCGCCGCGGAGTTCTTTCTCCGTGCGCCAGTCCATAAACGGCTTGCGTGCCGCCTGCGCGCGCATAATCTTCTTCGCATCGATCCCCTCCAGTTCGCGCGGATCATCCTCGCCGAGGAGGTAAATGTAGTGGGTAATTTCGTCAACGAGCCCGCGGTAGTAGTGGGAGGGGAACCAGTCGAGCTGGTGCGGCTTGGCAAGTTCGAAGAAATCGCGGCTAAACTGCCAGCGGTCCCAACTCTCCGGCATAAAGTTCGCGATCACATGGCCGCCTGCCTTGAGCACCTCCCGTCGCACGGCAAGGAAAAGCGGCTTCGTCGCTTCCGCACCAATGAGGTAGACGACATCACCCTTGCGGATGCCCTTGCCGCCCCACAGCGCAAAACGCACAATTACCCGCGCGTAGCGCTCGAGGACGGTGCGGGAGGGGGTGTAGGAGGTAGTGAGGTGAGCTCCCATAGGTCTTGCGTGAGGATCGTTGGACGAGGGGATCGTAGCACGGAATAGACCTTCTCGCAGGCGAACGGCTAGCGGATCGGCTTGGAGCGAAAATGGCGGGCGAGGCGGCGGAGCTCCTCAGCAGAACGGGGAACGGACCGCTCCCAAAGCGCTGCGGCGGTCCCTTCGAACGCCTCACCGAAGAGGCGCACAACTTCTTCAGTAGGGCGCTGCGCCGCCTCTTGTGCGAGAGATTCTAATACGTCTGCGAGCTCATCGGGTGCTATGTGGTAGATGGAAAAGACTACCCGCCCTCCCTGCTCAGAACGCACAATTGCGCCGGTACAGGCGCCCGGGCGGATCGGCACACTCACCAATTGATCAGGCTGCAAGCAGCATCCCGTGCCCATGGCGACCACTCGTCGTGAACAGTGAGGGGTAAAAGGTTCTTTTTGCGTAGGAAAGGATTCCATAGCGAAATGATAGCATAGCCGCAGGAGTTGAGGACTGGTGTAGTGTGTGGTTGGATAGCGAGTAAGAATTAAAAATAATGCGTATGTCGGCTGGACCAGAAGTTCCCCCCGCCTCTGAAGGTAGGGTCGAGGAAAAGAAAGTCTCTCTCAAGACGGCAGAAGGCACTCCTGTCACACTTGATCAACTACGAGCAAGGGTGAGCGAGTTGGGGGGAGGAACGGAAGGGCAACTCTTTGCACCCATTGAAGGAGGAGGGTTTTGCTTTACCGCCTCTTTTCCCGGCGACCGAAAGTTTCTTGTCACCGCTCCTGCACGATCGTGGCGCCGCTCCGCTCGGAGCGGGATGGAGGAGGGGGTTGTGTACCTAGAAGAGGTTGCTTTCGTTCCTCTTTTTCCTACAGAAAAAATCCCTCTCCCAAAGCAAGTGGCTGTTGTTGAGCAGCACCTTCAAGAAGCGCTCCAACACGGGCTTCGACAGGGGTTCGAAATAGAGTTCCTCCTTTATCCGCTTCTGCTCCACGAGGCCCAGAGGAGAGAACAGCGCTCAGCAGGGGCGCTCTCGAAAGACCGATTACAGCGCTTGCTGCGTTCTCTCATTGACGCGGTTCTCCCTTCCTATGCGCAGGAGCTCCTCCTCAATATGCGGGAGATAGCAAGTGCGCCAAAGCAGGGGTTCCTCGCAATGAGGGATCTGTTCATAGATACCCTCAAAGAGCGAGTCTTTCAAGAAGCTCTGCGCGACGAGCGCCTTTTGGTGCTGCTGCGGAGCATGCCGCCGTACGCTCCTGACACACTCGCGCAAGTGGCTCGACCTTGGCGCTTGGAAGATGTGTCTGAAGCGGAAAGCAAACAGAGGGCTTTTGCTGAGTATGTGCAGGTTATTGCGACAGAGATGCAAAAGCGCTTCATGAACGCATTTGAGTCGGTGGTGCGTTCCTCCCCGACATTCCAGTCTCTCCGACATATCGTGGACCAGATGGAAGAAGTGGCGCAACGACTTGGTTACCAAGACGCTTGGGAATGGATTCGGAAGAAGGGGCTCGAGGCATGGCAGGTTCTTTCACAACACCATTCCATTAGTGTGCCGCAGGATCCCCGAAGCTTTTTGATTCCGGAAGTCCCCCTCCAGAATACTCTCAACCTACTCAATCGGTTTTCCCATCTCATTGAGCTACTGGGAGCGAGCGGGGGATTCGCTTACGGAACGACGCTACGATTACCGATTCGAATTGATAAGGATGGCAACCTTCACATTGCGTCGCAACAAGAAGAGGGGGTTGTGTGGGTGCCAATACTCGATGCTCGGTTTCTGTGGCGCATGATTGCCCTGACGAGCGCCCCTCCCAGCATCATTCCCCCAGACCGCTCTCTCGCTGAAATAGCCCTCCGACACCACTTTGTGGAGGGAGCCACTTCTACCTTTGATCGAGGGGCGGGAGATATCACCGTGCGATTGTCGACGCCGACGTACGATTTCCGTGTTGATCTCCCACCTCTCCACTCAGCGTTTCGTACGCGCGTGGCGCTTCCAGCGCCTCTCGTCTTTGCTCTGCTTGAGGCTGAACGGGCTGGAAAAGTAGAAGAGGCAAAGATTGCTCAGCTACGAGAGAACCTTTTGACGGCTCGCATAGAATACACC
>WFWM01000052.1 GCA_015491145.1 Patescibacteria group bacterium
CCCACAATTGAGCGGAACTCGAGCCCGTTCGGCGTTGCGCTACACCATCGCCGCAGCAGCTCCTGCCGCCAGTACCGCAGGATCACTTGCCAAGCAGGCTGCCGAGACGCTCGATCGCTGGCGCACATTGGTTGCATCCTCCAGCGAGCCTCGGGCAGAGGTGGGTGGGCGAGCGTGGATCCCATCCGTCCTTACCGCTTCCTTGGAGGCTGCAGCCACGATCCTCAGAGCGCCATGGATAGGGTGGTTCTTCGTCGGTCTCGTTGCTGTGGGAGGATTGTTCTTCCTCTCCGTTTCCCTGCGTGCCCTGTGGCAGCGATCCCCTCATCGCCGGAAACCACCTCTGCGGGAGCACTTGAAAATGGAGCCACAAGAAAGGAAGGACTAGGGGACGACAAGAACAACTCCCACCCCACCGAACGGTGGGGTGGGAGTTATCCAGAGTTGGACGGGGACAGAAGGCTAGTTGTTCATCGTGTCATCACCACCCTCCTGCTGCTCTTCCTCAGCACCTTCACCCCCGGCCTCATCCTGCGCCTGCTCTTCGGTCGCGCCGCCTTCCTCTTCCTGCTGTTCTTCCTCTTCCTGAGCCATTTCGGAGGACTGCTGCTCTTCCTCCTGCTGTTCTTCCTCTGTCCCCTCCTCAGCAATAACCGGGGTAAGCAGTTCGAGATCGAGTGTCGTCGTCATAGGCAAAAAGCTTCCGTTAAAACCAGTAAGACTGAGCGATAACACGCATCCCTGCGACCTCAGGGATGCGTGTTCATCCTACCCCCTCCTCAACGAGGAGGCATAAATCGAAACAAAACTGAACTTTGTCAACTCTTGACAAGTTCCTTCCCATTCTTTGCAGCTCCCTGTGTTACGATGCACGGTATGCCGCGCTTCGTGGTCGCTCTCGTGGGAGGCGCCTGCTTTGTAATTGGTGCGGGAGTGGCACTATGGATGCTCTTCCCACCTTCGCCCTCTCCTGCCCCCTCCCTCGCACGACCAGCCATCACCATTACCACCTCCACCGTCCCTCGCCTTCTCACCACACAGAATGAACCGCCTCCGCTCCAGCAGGACCAACCCGTCTCCGCACCCCCTGCTCAACCTCCCCTTCCACTTGCAACATCCTCAAAAGCTGAGATGTCCGGCATTGGACACGACCCCTCCCGTTCCTTCCGCCCAAATCCTCAGCCCCTCATCCTGCCCTCTCACGAGATGCAGAACCCTCGTTCTCCCACACCGCCTCCTCCGCCTTCGGCAGCTCCACCTGCCCAAGCACCCACTCCAGCATGGCCCCACATCAACCGGCAAGCTCGCGCAGCGCTCGTGCATATTCAGTGCACCCGTCGCGCGACCACCACGAGGGGCATCCTCCTGCAATCCTCGTCGGGTTCGGGAATGATCATCGACCCGCGTGGCGTCGTGCTCACCAATGCCCACATTGCCTATCCGCTCGCGCTTGCCGGCCCTTCCTACGGCACGGTTCGCTGCCTCGTGCGGCGCGGATCTCCGGCGCGTCCGATCGGAGAGGCTTCCCTCCTGTTCCTCCCCCCGGCGTGGGCAGAGGAGAACCGTGGCATTGTGCAGGCACAGGATCAGGGAGATTCCTACCGCTCCTCAGGCAACCACGACTACGCCCTCCTTGCCGTGCCCCCCCTTTCGAACGAAGTTCCGCTTCCCGCAGCGGGATGGTCGCTCGAGGTGCCGCAGGCGGGAGAGCCGGTGTTGGTGGCTGCCTACCCGGTTGAATTCCTCGCTTCCTCCATTGTCACCCAAGCCCTCTATCCGCTCTCCACCGTGACGGTCGTAGGGAAGCGTTTCTCCTTTTCTGAAGCACCGCACCTCCCCGCACTCTTTTCCCTGCCCGGGACTATCCTCGCGCAGCGAGGAGCTTCCGGCGGGGGCGTGTTCCGCGCAGACGGCACGCTCGTCGGGATCGTGGCAATCGGCAATGTGCGAGCCTCCACGACGCAGAATCGCACCCTCTACGCCCTCTCGTTGCGTGCGATCCACCGCTCACTCGCCTCAGCTATCGGTCTCACCCTCCAGGCGTTCCTCGCCGCTCCACTTGATGTGCGGCAGCAGTGGTTCGCACAGAGCGTCGCCCCCCGCATCCGCGCTGCGCTCTTGCCGCAACCCTAAAACAACACTCGATTCTCACGCTTCGTGCCGCACGTAGACGGTTTGGGTTGGGAACGCCATTGCAATACCCTCCCGCTCAAACCCCTCTTTGATGGCGAAGTTGATAGCCTGCTGGGTGTCCATATAGAAGGTGTAGTCGGGGTTTTTGAGGTAGTACACCGCCTCAATGATGAGCGCGAAATCGCCAAATTGCTTGAAGTGTACCCGATCGAACCGCACATCCGGCTGCGCTTCGATGGCTTCCCGCACGATTGCGAGCGCCTGCCGGAGCTTGGCAAGCGTCGTGCCGTATTCAACCCCGAGCGTGAAGGTGATACGCCGCTCCTGCATCCGGCGAAAGTTCTGCACCGTCGCTCCCGTGAGTATCGAGTTAGGAACGACAATCTCCTCGCCGGTGAGCGCCGTGAGCCGGGTGGACTTCAAGCCGATGTGCTTCACCGTCCCCATCTTACCGTCAGGGAGCACGATGAAATCCCCGACAGCGAACGGCTTGTCAAAGTAAATAGAGAAAGAATTGAAGAGATCAGAGAGCACCCCCTGCACCGCAAAAGCAACCGCAATACCGCCGATACCCACGCCTGCAAGGAGTGAAGAGACATCCACGCCGAGGTTTGCAAGCAGGAGGATGATGCCGATACCCCAGAGTGCTCCCTTGCCTAGGTTGGCGAGCAATCGCATTGCCGACTGGGTGTTGGGGTCTTTATCCCTCGCCACCTTCTTGAGGAGCACATCCTCAACGAGGATACCGAGCGCAATAACCGCTTGGTAGATAGCCCAAATAATGACTACCGCAGTGAGGAGCTTTGCCCAGAACCCTTCCGCTCCGAGGTACTGCACGGCAAGCCAGAAGGCGAGGAAGGCGTAGAACGGTGGGCGAAAGCTCGCCACCATTTTCACGAAGGTATCATCGAGCTCTGTCGCCGTCCGCTCTGCGAGCGCCTTGAGCTTCCGGAGCACGAGCCACTGCACCACCTTGAACGCCACGAATGCTGCGGCAAATACCACCACGCTCGCGAGGTACTCGGCAATCGAGTGCCCGAGGAGAATGAGGGAAAGATCAATCCCGAGCGTTGCTCCCGCCTGCTGCACTCCCTCCTGCAGGAGTTGCGCGTAGGAAGGCTCCATACCGCTCCACCGTAGCAAACCCGCTGTCTCGATTCAATGTTCCCCCTCGTGGGAGAGAGGGCGGAATCTGCTGGGCGCCACCCGTTCCTCCGCTCCCCGGGAGCCACGACGAAACACACTTGCTCCCCCGCAAGGCAGCGCAACCACCCTCGGAGCAACCTCGGCACGGATCGCCCGGGCAACAGTTGGTGCAAGCACGATGCCGTCGGTGTGCCCCATCCCTCCGAGCCGACGCCCGCCGTAGAGCGCCATCGCTTCTCCAAGCACGAAGCACCGTGGCAGCCCGACGACCTCACAGCGCTCGGTCGGGACGAGCCCACCGAGGGAGTAGTGGTCGGCAACCCGCAAGGGGATGCGCTCAAGCCACGGGCCGTAGGGAAGGTGGCGGAAGAGGTGCCCGTACTCATTGTGCCGCACGAAGCGCTCGTACTCCTCGCGGCTCAGGAGTGATCGCATCACGATGCGGCCACGCCGCTGCGCCGCCTCAAATGCCCGCGTGAGCTCAGGGAAGAGGTGGTGGTAGTCGTCGTCCCGCAGTGCCTCAGCGAGCTTGGGAGGGAGGAACGGGTGTCGCTGCCCGGCGCCGTCTTCCACAAAGAACTCCGCTCGCGTGATGAAGAAACCTGAGACAAGCGCCGAGGGGAGGCGGGGATCATCGAGGAAGAACGGGTGGCGCATCACCCCTTTCGGATCGTAGGTACCACCGAGCGCTTCCACCATCTGGACGACATCGGGGAGGCGACGTGTCCCGTCAGAGCGCACAGCCCCCTTGCGACTCCCGCCGGTTGCTACGATGAGCACTTCCGCTTCGATCCGTGTTCCCTCCTGCGTGGTGAGCACAAACACACCTCTCCGCCGCTTTAATGACTGCACCACAGCTGGTTTCGGTCGCACCTGCCACCGCTGCCGGACGAGGTGGAGCAGGAGGCGGCCCGGGCGCTGCAGCGCCGGCCGAATCCCAAAGGTGGTGGGCACAAACGGCACCGGCTGCCATTCCGCTTCCCGTAGTCGTTGAATCGCCCGGCAATGCTCTCTCGCAACGATGCGGAGCAGGTGCCGCTGCCCAGGGGACAGATCCCCCGCATTGGCAAAGAGTTGCTGCCGCAGCGCCTCCTCATTCGGATTGCAACGGAGGTTCCACGATGAGCGAATACTACTGCCTTGTGCCACGCCAAAGCCACAGCGTTTCCCCTGCAAGCCCTGCGCGGGCAAGCTCCTTCATAACGAAGGTGCCGGCGGTGCCGGCGCCGAGCACGACGATGGGAATACGAA
>WFWM01000053.1 GCA_015491145.1 Patescibacteria group bacterium
GTCTCCGTCACGTTCGTGCCCGCCTGCACTGCCGTCACCGGACCGATGTCAGAAGGCAGCAACCAAGTGTAGACATCACCGCTGTCTGCCGTGGTCGGCACGGTGCACTTCACGGTGAGCGTCTTGGAAGTGCCGCGGTTCACCGTGAGCGGGTTGTCGAAGGTGAAGGTGACATTCCCCGCCGCGGGGTTGTTGATGACATTCCCGCCGGTGTTGAGTGGCGTGCTGCCGTCGAAGATCTGGCAGCCCACGAGCTGCTCATCCGTTGAGATGCCCGTGTAGGCAAGGGTTGTGGTGAGTGATCCGAGCCGCAGGTCGTCCCCCGAATTCGTCGCATCGAGGATGACGCCCATCATCGGCTGGTTCTGCACTCCCGCAACAATATTCTGACTTGCCGGATCGCTCGCCACCGACACCGCCAAGGCGGGACCCTTCACCGTCATCGTGTTCATCGTCACCGGGCTCCCGGGGAGCGAGTACGGGTCACCCGTCACCTCACCCTTCGGGTTCACGAAGTGCGTCGTGTTCGCGGTGAAGACCGCCTGAATCGTGTCTCCGTCGCTGAACTGCGAGGAGGTGCGCCCTTTCAGGGTGTAGGTGTGGGAGCCGGTCGGGAAGGTGATGGCTTCGGAGAAGAAGACACATCCCTGCCCGCCGTCAATAGCCCCGCAGGAGCTCTCCGGCATACCATCGGCCGGCCCTGCCACCACGGCGCCGTTCTCGTCGAGCAGCACCACATTCGTGAGGTCAGTCGCATCCTGACCACCCGTGATGTTGAACCCGACATAGAAGCCCTGCACCATCATTCCTTCACCCGTGAAGGTGGTGGAGAAGGCGCCAAGGGGTTGATCAGGCGCATTGATGGCAATGTTCTGCGCCGGCACCGAGTTGGACTTCTGGATGAGGGTCGCTTGACCGCCCTGCACCGTCACCCGATGCCCGTTGAAGAACGGGTTCGTGCCGAAGCGGGCGCCGGAGCCTGTCGGCAGGATGCCGTAGCCGTAGGTCTCGCCGTAGGCGTAGACATCCGACGCTTCCTCAATGTCGAAGTCAACTGTGCGGCCGGCTGCATTTGAGCCGACGATGTCGCCCACGACAACCACATCGACCGACTCACCCTTACCCACGACAACGCCGTTGGAGCCGAACATTGCCGTGTAGTAGTTGCCATCGGCAGACACCTGCGCCGGGTAGGACACACCGTTCACCTCTACCCGCACATTGGCAAGGTCACTCGAGGCAACCGAGCCAACCTGATTGAAGCGCACGCCCTTGAGGCGCACCGCCTCCTGCGACCCCGCCGTGAAGCGGACACCCGCGAAGCGGTAGTTCGTCGTGCCTACCTGCTTCGTTTGATCCGCATTCGGGTCGAGCGAGGAGAGCTGCGCTGTGAGCGAGCCGATTGCGAGTGTGGCGTTCACGGTGTGCATCGCACCCGTGATAGGCAGCGAGCCATTCACCGTCGCGTCGGTGTTGATGCCCACCACCGAAATGCCGCCAACCTGCCCTGCGAAGTTGTCGAGGTTCGAAGGCGCGTTCGCGGCAACGGTGAAGGTGCGCGTCTGGCCCGCCGGCACCGTGAAGGTGCCCCCAACGACCGCTTCATCGGCAGCGTTGAAGTAGCGGGTGTTCCCCAGCTGCACGCCGTTCTCATCAAGCAGCATCACTCCATTGAACGCAGCCCGCGACATCGAGCCCGTCTTCTTTACAGTCACGCCGTTGACCGTCACATCCTGCGAACCGGCCGTAAGCGTGAAGACCGTGAACGGAACCCGAGCCGCATTCTCCACGAACAGGCCGTTTGCCGGCTGTGTGCCGGGCGCAACCGCTACCCCGTTTGTTGCAGGAGCCTGCGACTGGCCACCCTGCTGCTGGTTCTGGTTGCTGCCCTGCTGTTGCTGCTGGGCTTGCGCACACAGCTCGTTGGCCTTCGCGCGGGTGCGGGTCCAGAAGTATGGCGTACCTTCCGAGAGGCCAAGCGGCGCGAGGATCTCGGACGCGTACGCCTCCTGGAACTGCTTTACCGCAGCTCCCGTGCGCGAGCCATAGTAGGTGGTCTCGTTGCCCGGTGAGCCGGGGCCCGAGGAAGCCACCGTGAAGCCGCGCTCGTTGAGGAACTGCTGCAGCTTCTTCACATCCTCGCCGGTGTCACCCGGGCCGAGGTTGCGCTGCCACTGGTAAGGACAAACAGAAGAAACCGATCCAGCCCCTGCGTTGCCGCCTGCCGGAGCTTGCCCGCGCAGCGCTGCCTCCACATTGGAGAGCGTCTGCTGGTCGGCTCCGAAGGAACGCAGTAGGTTGAGGATCGACTGAATTTGATCCTCGGTGAGGGCGCGCACCTGCGACAAGCCGACGGCAAAGAATGATCCGACGACGAGAGCGGATGCCGCAGCGAGCGCCACCACCTTGGAGCGGAATGAGTAAGTGAATTCCATAACCTTTCGTAATGGTTAACGGCACGCGTAAATTACGCTGGTAATCACCTGCTAATGCACGCGTGCGATTAACCTTCTCGGTAATTGGGCGATGTCGCACGCGATAGGTGAATAGGATCGACCAACCTGCGTGCTCCACCTCCCACGAATAATCCGGCAGGAGAGCCCGAGGACACTGCCTCGCCCGACGCTCCCGCCAAGATTACTACCAACCCCCTTCCCTCGCACGCGAAAGCGCTCGACCTGCGCGGTTGAGGAAAGGGTTGGTAACGGGACTCGTTCGTTTGGTATGTCCGTCTTGCCTCCGAACCGTCACCACGCAATCCGCCATAAATGCGGGTTGCATGGCGGCGGCGAGCGGAACAGCGCTTCCCGTCTCACTACCAAACGATTTGCTGCACCTCCTATTCCTTTTTCAAGGATCCGACGCCTCAACCACGGCGCCATTCGTCAGTATACCGCATCCTGCCGGAGCATCAGGCAGAGGATGTGGATAACTCCCTGACGAACGCACCGAAGGCGCCACGCCTCAGCATAGCGGAAAAAGCAACAGGGTGCAACCGAAGCAGTCTGCGTTTCCGTCTTCGTGTGCGCGAGCTCTCCTAGCCCGCCAAGCGGTACACGCTCCATCGGCGCTCCCCCTCCCGGAGCACCAACCCGTCACGGATGAGCGCATTGAGCTCCCGCTGGAGGGTTTTCGTGCTCACTCCCCGTATTTCTTCGGCGAGATCCCGCACACTCACCCGCCCTTTCTGCCCAATAATGGAAAGGATTGCCTCGCGCCGCATCCGCGCCTCCTCCCGCTCCGACCGTGGGGCAACGGCAGGACGGGTGGCATTGCCAACGGATCCTTGCGATCGCCTTGCCGCCCGACGAATCTCCCGCTTGGGAGATTCAACGCTCCCTGATCCGGCGGTGCCGCCTGCGGCTGCAACGGCAAGCTGATTCGCTACCGCAAACATCTCCGGCTCGGCAAGCGCATGCAGCTGGCTCTCGGCGACATTGTGCACGCGCGTAAGCAAGGCGCCTACCTCCTCCTGAAGAATGAGAAAGTTGTGTTCATTCACAATGCCCGCGTAAAACGCGGCAGAGAGGTGCGAACGGGCCCGCTGGAGGGCCGCCGCCGCCTCTGTGCGCGCCTGCGCGATACCTTCGCCGGCGATAAGTGCGTTGGCAAACGCAACACACCCTTCAAGGACAGTATAGGACAACGATATGAACGACTTACCGTATAGGTCATCCGCTCCAAGGAGCTTTCCAAGCGCTGTGAATGCAGCAGCAATCCGCTCTCCTTTCTTTAGGACATACTGCGCAACGAATTCCCTTTCCACTTTCCCTATCGTCGCTTTTGGTTGTCCTTTATCAGACATACTGTCTTTTACAGTCGTTCCTTACCTCTGCCCAATGCGCTACATCTCACAGAATACAGTTTTACGGTCTCTTTGCAAGCGATATGTCGTTTACAGACGGCTGCTGCGCCACTTTCCTGATGTGTGTCCTGCAGTAGGGTGCGCTTTCTGGTAAGATGGCTCCGTATGGCTCGTCGCGTCAGCCGTCGGCACGAGCATTCTTCGTGGTGGTCGCGTCTTCGTGGAGGGCTTCCTCGAAATGTTGTCCCCCCTGTCGCGTCTATCCTCTGGGCTCTCCTCGCCGCATTCTTCACCCTCGCTCCGTTCGGGCTTGCGGGGCCCGTGGGGAATGAGGTGGCGTCAACTCTTCGCTCCCTCGTTGGCTACGGCTACCCTCTCTTTCCCCTCGCGAGCCTTGGTGCAAGCGCAGCGCTTCTGCTCGATACGGCAGCGCAACGCCCCTCGTGGATGAGGGTGGGGGGGGCTGCAATCTTTGGTGCCGCACTCCTCGCCTTGTTGTCTGCGTTCCTGCCCCACGGCGGGGGTGCGATCGGTGAGGCAATCCTCTCTCCTCTGGAAGAAGCGTTCGGCTCCCTCTTCTCCGCTATTCTCGCCGGCGGCTTTGCCCTCATTGGACTCATCCTCGTGTTCGAAGAGCGCCTCCACCTCTTCTCCACCGTTCCTGCTCGCCTCTGGCGCACGCTCCACGCACACCTCACATTCTCCCGACAGATCTCCGCGCGCGCACTGAAAGAGGCTGATGAACCTACGGGAGAGGAATCCTCTGCCCCCGTTGGGGAAGCTGCGGTTGAAGAAGAGCGCAATGGTGGAAACGAGGGCGCTCAACGACCCTCCCGAGCAACAAACCAGTCGTCTTCCCCAAGCATTGTCGCACGGGTGGCTCAGCAGGTGCGGTCCCGCACCATCGCTGCGCACGGTGAGAAAAAGGAGAGCGAGGAAGAAGCGACAGACCTCCCCCTCATGCCGCTTTCTTCCCACCAGTGGCAACTGCCGCCGTTGTCACTCCTCAAGCAGGGCGGTGGACAGGTTGTCGTGGGAGATACCCGTTCCAACGCTGCGATTATTGAGCGGACCCTGCGCAACTTCGGGGTCGTCGTTGCAATGGGCGAGACGGAGGTGGGCCCCACCGTGACCCGCTACACCCTCACCCCTGCCGAAGGAGTCCGTCTCTCCCGTATCGTCTCTCTCCAGAGCAACCTCGAACTTGCGCTTGCCGCAAGCCCCATTCGCATCGAGGCACCAATTCCGGGCAAGCCGCTCGTTGGAATTGAGGTGCCAAACCGTAAGCGTGCGGTGGTAGGGCTCCACGGCCTCCTTGCCGATCCGGCATTTCAGACGAGCCGACGTCCTCTCCTCATTGCGCTCGGTCGCGATATCACAGGGGGTAACCACTACGCTGACATTGCAAAGATGCCCCACCTCCTCGTTGCTGGCGCAACGGGTGCGGGCAAGTCAGTGACGATCCACGCTTTCATTGCCTCCCTCCTCTACCGAAACACACCGGAGATGCTGCGGTTCATTCTCGTTGATCCGAAACGAGTGGAGCTGACCCTCTACAAGGACATCCCCCACCTGCTTACCCCTGTTATCACCGATGCGAAAAAGGCTATCCTTGCCCTTCGCTGGGCTATCAAGGAAATGGAACGGCGCTACGGAGTGCTTGAGGCATTTCAGGTGCGGGATATCCACTCCTACCACACGAAGGTGGTGTTCCCCGCTTACGAGGCGGCCTCCCGCCGCAGGCAGGGTGCGCAAGAGGAATCGATGCCCGAGCCGATGCCCTACATCGTCATCATCGTTGACGAGCTTGCCGACCTGATGCAGACCTACCCGCGCGAGCTGGAAGCTTCCGTGGTGCGGCTTGCGCAAATGTCGCGTGCCGTCGGCATCCACCTTATCCTCTCGACGCAACGACCTTCGGTGAATGTGGTGACCGGCCTCATCAAAGCGAACATTCCTGCTCGTATTGCCCTGCAGGTCTCCTCCCAAGTGGATTCAAGGACCATTCTCGATCAGGCAGGCGCAGAAAAGTTGCTGGGCGCTGGGGATATGCTCTACCTCTCCGGCGACCGCGCCAAACCCATACGCCTCCAAGCCCCCTACATTTCCGAAGAGGAGGTGAAGAAGCTTGCCAAGCACTGGCAACGGCAAGGGAGCTCGCTCGATGAAATGGTGGCAATTGACTTGTCACAAGAGGCGAGCAACGGCGCAATACTTGCCGCTTCTCTGGAGGAAGAGGATGATGATGCGCTCTACGAGGAAGCGAAACGGGTGGTCCTCGAGCAAGGAAAGGCTTCCACCTCCCTCCTGCAACGGAAACTCCGCATTGGCTACTCACGCGCTGCCCGCATTATGGACCTTCTCGAGGAACGCGGCATCATTGGGCCGCCCGACGGCTCCAAGCCGCGAGAGGTGCTGCCGCAGGCATATGAGGAGCATCAACCTAGCTCACCCGCTCCCCAAGAAGGTGGTGCGCAAAGTGGAGAGGTGAAGGAGCCTCCTGTTGGCTCGTGAGGCAGCGCAGCTATGCTCTACCTCACCCGCTTCCAACGGCTTGCCCTCACGGGTTTCGTGGCAGGATTGGCAACGGCGGTGGTGCTCTTTGCGCTTCGCGGCATCCTGCTGGGGCCCCGCATTCACGTGCTCCAACCCTCCGATGGAGCAGTAGTGCCGCTCCAGCCTGTTCGCATTGTCGGACGAGCGCTGCAGGTCACCTCGCTCACTATGAACGGCACGCCAGTTCCCATCGATGTGCAGGGATTCTTCGCGGCAACCTACGACCCTGCGCCCGGGCTCAACAGCATCGTGCTGGAAGCGCACGATCGCATTGGGAGGAAGGCGCGCGTGGAGCTCACCCTTGTCGCCTCCTCCCGTGGAGCGTATACTTTCTCGTATGGGAAGGAAGACAAAATCGAAACAGCAGAAGGAAGCAGCAACAAAGCACACCAAGCCGAGCGAGCAGAAGACTGATGCGCTGCAGCAGCGGCTCGAGGAAGCAATGCGAGCCGTTCGTGCCCGTTTCGGCGAAGAGGCGATCGTGACCCTGCGGGAAGCGCCACAGGTGGATGTCGATGTGATCCCCTCCGGATCCCTCGGACTCGACTGGGCGCTCGGCATCGGCGGCTACCCGCGCGGTAGGATGGTTGAGATCTACGGGCCGGAGTCGTCCGGCAAAACGACGCTCGCGCTCCACGCCGTGGCAGAAGCGCAACGAAAAGGAGGCATTGCCGCATTCATTGATGCGGAGCACGCGCTCGATCCTGAGTACGCCAAGCGAATCGGTGTACATCTCGACCGCCTCCTCATTTCGCAGCCGGATACGGGTGAGCAGGCGTTGGAAATTGTTGAGCAACTCGTGCGGACAGGAACCGTGGATATTATCGTCGTCGACTCCGTTGCGGCACTCGCGCCACGGGATGAAATTGAAGGCGACATGGGAGCGCAGCATATCGGCAAGCAAGCTCGGCTTATGTCGCAGGCGCTCCGCAAACTGACCGCCATCGTCCATCGATCCCGCGCGGTCGTCATCTTCATCAACCAAGTGCGGATGCAAATCGGCGTGATGTTCGGCAACCCGGAAATCACCCCCGGCGGCCGTGCACTCAAGTTCTACTCGTCGGTGCGGCTCGACATTCGTCGCATCGCCCAAATCAAGAAGGGAGAGGAGGTGGTAGGAGGGCGGCACCGCGTGAAGGTGGTGAAAAACAAGGTTGCCCCTCCCTTCCGGCAGACAGAATTCGATCTCCTCTACAACGAAGGCATCTCGCGGGAGGGGGAAATGCTTGCGCTTGGAGAACGATTCAAAATCATCACAAAGGAGGGCGCCACCTACACCTTTGGGGAACACAAGCTCGGCCGTGGCTACGACGCTGCTCGCACGTTCCTCAGGACCAACAAGGAGGTGGCACGCTCCCTCCTCAAGGAAATCCGCGCCGCGCTGAAGGCAGCAGAAGCGAAAGAGGTAGCGGGATGATGGAGGAAAACGCTACCCTGCCCCCTGCCCCGCAGCGAGATGTCTACCGCAGAATGAAAGCAACGTTTTCTCCCCCACCCTCCCTACCTTCCAGAGCAAGCTCCCCGTGCTCGCTCCCACAACCGCGGCAGCAATGAGCACGCTCTTTTCTGTGTGCTGTATCGCAGCGAGGAGAAAAGCGAGGAACTGTGCCACAGTAAACGGTGAGGGTGCGTTGCGCCACACATCAACCCACGAGACGGCCTGCAGCAGCCATCCTACACCGGCGATCCAGAAGAACAGAAGCAGGAACCGCCGCCACAGCTGGCGCACGAGATGTAGTAGCCACACGCGTCGCATCAACCGAGCAATATCTGCCTCGAAAGGATCACTCTGCTGCTGCTGCGTAGCCATACCCTTGCGCTATGAGCACTCGCTTGAGCGCGAGACGGGCACGGAACAGGCGAACCTTTACCGCTGCGTAGCTTATGCCCTCCATTTGGGCAATCTCAGAACAGGAGTACCCCTCAAGGTAGTACCGACGCAGCACTCGCGCCGCCTCAACTGGCAGTTTGCGAAAGGCAGCCGCTACTACATTTCGGATCTCCTCATCGCCGTACCACTCCACTGACGCTTCGCGTAGCGCCCACTCCGTCTCCGGGTCGAACGGCACCGTGGCGTGCCGCTTCTCTGCTCGGTAGTGTGAGAGGAAGGTAGTGAAGGCAATGCGAAAGAGCCACGAACGAGCGGTTGCCCCCTCTCGTGGCGTATAGGTGTGCGCCTTCCGATACGCCTTGAAGAGCGTGTCGTTGGCAAGCTCTCGCGCCTTGTCCCGATCACGGCAGAGGCGCTCAAGGACGGAGAGGAGAGCGGCGTAGTGGCGCCGTGCGAACACTTCAAACGCAGCCGGCTGCTCCTGCGCCCGCGCGAGCAACGCAGCATCAGACCAATTCGCGTAGGGATCTCCTCCTTCGCTCAGCAAACCCATACACTTCTCTACTCTAACACCCCTGAAAGCGAAACGGTTACCCACCTCTCTCTGTTGCGAAAACGAAGTGAGGACGATAGGATGCCTCCGTATGCTGCAGTACAACGAGATTCTCCCGAAGCGTATCATCGAGCTCGATGGCGAGCCGTACCTCGTGCTTTCTGCCCATGTGTTCCGAAAGCAGCAGAACCGTCCTGTGAACCAGACCAAGCTGCGCCACCTGCGAACCGGCAAGGTGATCGAGCGTTCGTTCCATCAAAATGAGCGTGTGGAGGAAGCCGCCGTTGAGGAACGGGCGGCGGTATTCGCCTTCCAAAAGCGAGGGGAGTTCCACTTCCACGATCCGGAAGATAAGCGGGAGCGCTTCGTGCTGCCGGAGTCGGTGGTGGGGGAAGCAGCGCGCTACCTCATTGCTGGTATGGAGGTTCGCCTCCTCTTCTTTGAGGGTGAAGTCATTACCGTTGACCTCCCTATCAAGGTCGACCTTCGCGTTGTGGAGACGCCACCGAATGTGCGCGGTAATACGGCGCAAGGCGGTTCGAAGCCTGCTGTTCTGGAAAGTGGGGCAGAAGTGACCGTTCCCCTCTTTATCGAGACGGGCGACATCGTGCGCATCAACACGCAAACCGGCGAATATGTCGAACGGGTGAGGAAGGCGTAAGGCTTCTTTCCCCTAGCAGGAGAGTGAGGAGAAGTTTGCCTGGCTCACATCGGTGCAGGAAAACCCCGGTGCTTGGTAAATACACTTCTGCACCACGACACCTCCTCCGCTATTGCGGAGGCTGATGCGGATATCCTTCCCACCTGACCAATTCTCCCAATCGTACGTATACCCATTGCAGGGCGGTTTTGGCCATTGCGGAAGGTACTTCCCCACGAACGCAGGTGCATGCCCCGGCCCCACATCCGGTGCCCATGCGCCGCCTCGATCATCACTGTCGAGCATCGCTGCCTTCGTGATGGCATCGAAATCTGCCTTCACGCGTGCCGCGCGCGCTTTCGCCCGCGCTGAGTTGAGAGAGGCAAACACAATAGAGGAGAGCAAGCCGATGATGGCTATCACGACGAGGAGCTCTATGAGCGTGAAGCCCTGCGGCATCTCTCTCCTCCGCATATCATTTCCTTTCTCACCGCTGGATGTACGGGATGAGCCCCATATAGCGGGCATTCTTCACCGCCCGGGCGAGCATCCGCTGCGACTTACCCGTCAGGCGGGTGACCCGCCGTGGGCGAATGCGCCCATGCGGATCGAGGTAGCGCTTCAGGAGCACCACATCCTTGTAGTCGATGAATGCGTAGCCGTGTCGTTGTTGCTGCTGCGTCATAGGTTTCTCTCTACCTTGCTGGTAATCCTAAAAAGGAATATCTTCTGGATCAATCTCATCTTCTGCGAGCGGGGACGCCGCAGCTTCCGCCTCTTCCGGAGCGACCTCGCCTTCCTTCCTCCCGCCTCGCGGACCGAACTGGACCCGCTCGGCAACGATTTCCGTGCGATACTGCTTTTGGCCCTCCCTGTCCCACGAACGCGTCTGCAGGCGCCCTTCAACGAAGACGAGATCCCCCTTGTGGAGATACTGCGCGCAACTTTCTGCCTGCCTACCAAAAACGACGATGTTGTGGAACTCCGTTGCTTCCTGCCACGCCCCGCCGGCGTCCTTGTAGCGGCGGTTCGTTGCAAGGCCAAAGGATACCACCTTCGTGCCTGAAGGGAGCGCCCGCTCTTCCGGATCCCTCGTGAGGTTGCCGATGAGGAACACCTTATTGAGGTACATACGGCAAGTGTAGCACAGCCTGCCCCTTCCCGCATCCCTTCCTATGCTTCCTTCGGCGATTCTGTCTCCTCCGCTTCCTTTCCTTCTTCTCCGTCCTCTCCGAGCAGCTCTTCCACCGCTCGATCGAGCTCCTCTTCGGAGACATTACGCTGCTCCGCCGCAGCGCCGGAGGCGCCAACTCCGCGAGGACGTTCAGCCCGCTGCGACTTCGGCACCTTCGGCGTTGTAGGGACGAAGTCGGTTGGAATCGTCTTGATGAGGAGGAAGCGAATAATGTCGGCAAACGAGCGGAGCGCCTCCTTGATAGCTGCCGCCGCCTGCGGGGATGCATTGAACTTGACCCACCCGAAGAACGCGTGGTCGTACTTTACATACCGCCCTCCGCCAGCGACCGGCTTGCGCATCGTGTAAGCAAGGGCGATTGGCACCGGCGCACCTTCAAAGAGGATTTCCCCGCCGTGTGAGCGAATGAGCTCCTTGAGCTCATTCACACGAAGCGCTCGCGTCTCCTCGTCGAGCGTTGGCACGAGGTGGTAGCCGACCTCGTAGGTGGTGCGGCGCCCCTCGTCTTCGTGTGATGGATGCATACCAATTGTTGCGTTCAAAAACGGGTAATACGGCGCCGACGGCGGCGCCGGCAGCACCATACCACAGGAGTGTCCCCTCGTCTATTGCCCTGTCTCTTATACACA
>WFWM01000054.1 GCA_015491145.1 Patescibacteria group bacterium
CGGCAGACAGCGGTGATGTCTACACTTGGTTGCTGCCTTCTGACATCGGTCCGGTGACGGCAGTGCAGGCGGGCACGAACGTGACGGAGACGGTCACCTCCTCGAATGTTGCGATGACGGTGGCAAACGGCTCCTTCACGGTAGCGAAGGCTGACGACAGCCCGACCTACCGCGTCGTCCCCGGCGGTGCAACGGGTGTCACTTTGGCGAAGCTCAAGGTGCGCGCCACGAACGAGGATATGGAGCTCCGGAAGATGGGCTTCCAACTCACCGGCTACGCGGCAGGCCAGTTCACGCAAGCCTCACTTGCGGGCAACCGTGTGAGCATCTGGCACAACAACCAGAAGGTGGGCGAGGTGCTCTTCACCGGCCAGTTCGGCACCTCCACCTTCACGACGCCGGTATCGCTGCCGAAGGACCAGGATGTGACCCTCACCCTGATGGCGGATATGGCGCCCATTGGGCCAAGCCAGCCGGGCATTCAAGGTGCCCATGTCCGGGTAGACTACGCGGGTGCCGGTGGTAACCACACCAGCACGGAGGCGACGGGGCAGGCCTCGGGTCAGACCATCACGTCGTCTACCACGAGCAATACCGCAACGGATGGCGTGCGGGTCTTCCGCTCCTTCCCGACAGTGGCGAAGCAGCCCGTTCCTTCCACCTCAATCGTGGCGGGAACGATGGACCTCTACCGCTTCTCGGTGTCGGCAGATGCAGCCGGCAATGTGAAGCTCAATAAGGTCACGGTGAACATCGCCACCTCAACGGGAACCGCTTCGCAGGGCACCACGACGGTGACCAACCTGCGGGTGTACGCCTACACCGACAGCGGCTACACCTCGCCGGTCTCCGGCTTCACCAACGGCCAGGTCGCGAGCACCATCGCTAACCCGGTCAATGGTGACAATAATGTGGTGTTCTCGAGTGTGCTCACCATCCCGGCGGGCAGCACCTACTACTTCCGTGTCGTCGGTGATGTGACGACACAGGCGGGCTCGAGCGGCTACTCCGGCAGCATCACGACGAAGCTGTCGGGTGACGCTGCCTTCCCGACCTGTGGTGCCACGACGGCGACCAACAAGAATATGTGCACCTTCAGCGAAGCTGACGGTGACGCGAACGACGACTTCATCTGGTCGGCTGACTTCGACGGCACGACCACGACCGCGTCCGACGACTGGACGAACGGCTACGGTCTGCCCGGTCTGCCGGCCGATGGCACGGATGTGACCACCTTGAGCAAGTAAGCGCGGCTGCTTGCCGAGGCGGTCATAGGCGGGTTACCGCCAGCGCAGCTCGCCCCCACCGTCGTGGGGGCGAGTGCGTTGTTGGGGACCTTGCGAATCTTGCGAAAAGAGGAAGGCATACCGCTGAGGCGGAAAAGGAAGGTGGGTGGAGGGGTTTTGAAAAAGCCTCTCTGCTGTTGTGGGAAGCGCGGCAAGGTATGGTATAGTGGGAGGCGCTATGCAGCGCTTTCTCCAATGGCTCAAGGCTCAGCCGCGTTCCCACCACCTCATTGCTGCAGCTGCAGCGGTTGGATCGGTGGTAGGGTTCGCACTCTGGTGGGTGCCGCCGACGCTCGCGCCCGATGGGGAAGGGGCGGTGGCGCGGCAGCCAGCCCCGGCGCCGCTGGAGGGGAGCGAAGGTGAGGTGCAGGCAGCATCACCACATCGCGAAGCGGCATCACCGAAGGAAACGGTGCGTCAAGAGGCACCTCTCACAAATGGGGGAGGTGGTCACATACCAGTAGTGCGGCGGCCGATTCCGGAAGGGACAAGCGCTGCTCAGCGCGCGCAGCTTGAGGCAGCGATGAAGGCGGCAGCGCGCGATCCGGAGAATCCGGAAGCGTGGCTCAACCTCGGCACGGTGCGGAAAATAGCGGGAGACTACGAAGGGGCAGAGGAGGCGTGGCGGTACGCCAACACGCTCCGTCCCTCGTATGTGCTGCCGTTGGTGAACCTCGCAACACTGTATGCGCTCACGCACCATAATCTTGCTCAAGCAGAGGTGTGGTTTGCGAAGGCACGAGCGCAAAACCCCTCCTACCTCTTCACCTACCAGCAGTATGCCGATGTCGTGTCCGGAGTTTTTCAGGAGCATAAGAGAGCAGAGGCGTTCCTTCGCGTCGGCCTTGCCTCGCTCCCGAAGGAGCCAGCGCTCTGGTTGTGGCTCGCTGAGGTGCTCGAACGGGAAGGAGGGCGTGGCGGTGATGCACTCTACGCCTACCTGCAGGCAAAACAGCACGCGCAGGAGCGGGTATCGCAACTGCCACAGGAGAGCGAGGCGCGTAAAGCGGCGCAAGCAATCCTGAAGGCGGCAGAGGCAGGCGCTGCCCGCCTCTTGCGAGGTGAGAATGGGTAATCCGATGTCTATATGGCACCGCGGCGACGCACTTCGTTCGGTTGGTTCGCGGCGGGATTCCTCCTCCTTATCGCTGCAGGGCTCGGTGTGGCGATGCTCGCTGCACCACAAGCACTCCGGGAACTGCAAGCGCAAGAACGTGAGCATGAGGGAAACATACGCCCTCCTGAGGCGGCGACCCAAGCAAGGTAAAAAGCAAGGTAAAAGGCAGAGCGCAGCCTATGCAGCATCGAGAGGAATGGGCAATGGCGTGCTACTCAGCTCTCTTTCTCCTGCTGGTAGGAGGTATGGAGTGGTGGTTAGCGCAGACGCATCGCCTCCCTTCCTCGCTCGAGGCACTCTCGGCGTGGGAAGTGGGGATGCTTGCGCTTGCAACCTTTCGCCTCACCCGCATTGTCGCTCGGGAAGAGGTTGGGCGGTGGGTGCGGGCGCTGTTTCCAGCGCAATCGCGATCACTCCTTTTGCGCACCGCTGCCTCGCTCGTGCGATGCCCGTGGTGCTTTGGAGTGTGGACAGCTGCAGTCCTTACCAGTGGGTACCTCCTGTGGCCATCGCTCACCGCCTTCCCAATCCTCCTGCTTGCGGTGGCAGGGCTTGCGATTGCAGTCCATACTGCGGTTGGTGCGTTACGACCCATCATCTCCTCTAGGGGGAATGCAAATGAATTGCCACCTCCTTCTTGCCAAGACAAAGCTGCGCTTGCGACAGAGCGGCACTCCTGCTAGTATAGCGGCGAAGCGCCAGAGACAGCCGGCAGGGTGAGTCGCGCCCAGAAGCCCGGCCGAGGCACGCTCAAGGTCGAAGCGTTTGCCACGAGCGCTTCAGCAGTTAGCAGGTAGCGCGTTGCTATGCCCATTTCGCGGGCAAAGAAAGAGGCGGTGCTGCAGGAGCTCTGCACCATCCTGCAGGAGGCGCCAACGATCGCCTTCGTCCACTTCAAAGGCATCAATGCAGCGCAGGAGCGGGCGATGCGTCGGGCGCTGCGTGATGCGGGGGTGCGGTTCCGGGTGGCGAAGAAGCGCCTCATTCTCCGCGCGCTCGCCCAACAGCAGGTAGCAGGAGAGCAACCCCCGTTTGCGGGGGAGCTTGCCATCGCCTACGGCGGCGATGAGGTAGCGCCCGCGCGGGAGGTGGCAAAGGTAGCCAAAACGATCGAGGGGGGCGAGCTCTCACTCGTCGGAGCTATCTTTGAGGGCCGCTACCTCTCAGCGCAGGAGGCGCAGGCGCTCGCTGCTGTTCCCTCTCGCGGTGAGCTCCTCGCGCAGCTTGCATTCGTGCTCAAGAGCCCAGTGCAGCGCCTTGCGATTGCGCTCAATGAGGTGGCGAAGGCACGGAATGCGTGAGGATTAATTAGAAGCGCAATTGGTAAGGGATTCGTATGGCAGAGGAACCAACGAAGGAGCAAGAACAGCAGGAACCCGCACCTCAGGAAGAAGCGGAGTCTCCAGCTACAGCAGTAGGAGATGCAGGAGAAGCGGATGAGACAGAAACAGCAAAAGAAGTTCCCGAGCGATTCCGCGCGTTCATTGAGCAAATTGAGCAAATGAGCGTGCTCGAACTCAACGAGCTCGTCCGCGCCATCGAGGATCACTTCGGTGTCTCGGCGGCTGCGATGGTGACGGCAGCGCCAGCCTCTGGCGGCGAAGCAGCTGCTGAAGAGGCGAGCACCGTCTCGGTGGAGCTCACTGACGCTGGGGCACAGAAGGTTGCCGTCATCAAGGTGGTGAAGGAGGTGCTGGGCCTTGGCTTGAAAGAGGCGAAGGACCTCGTCGATGGTGCGCCGGTGGTGGTCAAGGAAGGGCTGAAGAAGGAGGAAGCGGAGGAACTCAAGGCGAAGCTTGAGGAAGCCGGTGCGAAGGTGACGCTGAAGTAAGAGAAGCGTGTGGCGCGGCGTGGGGGAGGAGATGCGCTGGCGATGCTCCTTGGAACGGGTGTGCGCGCGAGGGTAGTGCGTGCCCTCGCGCTCAACCCCCACGCGAGTTGGACGGCGGCGGCGCTCGCCCAGCGGGTTGGGGCACCGACACCGCTCGTGCGGCAAACCCTGCGCGCGCTTGCGCGCGCAGGGTTTGCGCAGGAGCAGCGGAGCGGAAGGCAACGCGCCTTTGCTCCTGCTCCCTCTGCGGCATACGAGGCGTTGCAGGCATTCGTGTTTGCTGCTGGAATGCCGGATTTTTTGGTATGGGCGCGGGAATTTGCCGCGGCGCATCGTCGTCTCCGCCTCCTCGTGGTCGCGGGGGTGCTTGTGGGCGATACGCTGCGTCCCGACGGGGAATCGCCGGAGGTACTCATCGTTGCCGATACTCCGGATGAACGGGTGATACGACGGTTTATCGGTCGGCTGGAACGCGAGGTGGGACGAGACCTCGCTGTTGCTGTCTTCTCCACCACCGTGTTCCGCTACCGGCAGGATATTGGCGATCGGGCAATCCGGGAGGTGCGTGAGCGTCCGCATCGGGTGGTGCGGGGATCGTGGTGAGGCGGTATCCACACCCTTTCGATGCAGGGCAAGATAGGCGTGCTATACTAAAAGCACGGGAGAAAGGTTGTGTGCGCTATGGGGGTGGATGTCTGGACTGAGGTGCTCATCAAGTCGTTTGAGAAGCTCTGGCTCGGCTTTGTTGGTTTCCTTCCGCAGCTCGTCGTGGGGCTCTTCTTGCTTCTGCTCGGCTGGCTCATAGGGAGCGGGGCAGGCCGCATCGTTGAGCAGGTGCTTGCCGCGCTCCGCATCGATCAGGCGCTCCGTTCGGTGGGGGCCACCCGGTTCCTCGAAGTGGTGGGGTGGGAGCCTTCCTTTGCGTTGCAGGTAGGGAAGCTCGTGAAGTGGTTCGTATTCCTCATCTTTCTGGTGGCAGCGCTCGATGTGCTCCACCTTGATCAGGTGAACGACTTCCTCCGCGAAGTAGTGCTCACCTACTTGCCGCGCGTCGTGGTGGCAGTGTTGATACTCCTTGCCGGGGCAATGCTCGGCGATGTGGTGGGGAAGGTTGCAGAAGGTTCCGCACACACTGCGAGTATCCCCGCTGCTGGTTTCGTGGGATCGTTTGCACGGTGGGCAATTTGGATCATCGCCATTCTCGCCGCGCTGAGCCAGCTCGGCATTGCCACCTTCTTCGTGGAAACATTCTTCTCGGGCATTGTGGTGGCGGTTTCGCTCGCACTCGGCCTCGCATTTGGTTTGGGTGGGCAGGGGGTTGCACGCCGTATGCTGGAGCGGTTTGAAGCAAAGTTTGCCGCCGGCACGGAAGAAAACCGCAAGACAGTGGATGAGAAAGGAAGCAACACCTGACGCGACTGGGGTATGCCGGAGGAACGGGGGCAACAGCCACACACCTCGCACGACGAGTGGGATAAGATTGCAGCTGCCTATGGCGCTTCCACAGAGAGAGAAGGAAAGGTGCCATCGGACTCCTTTTTCTTCCAGCGTGCGAGCGCTGCGAAGCAGGAAGCGTTGCAGCAGCAGGTGAAGGCGCTTGAGCAGCGTCTGCGTCAGCTCGTAGCGAAACAGGCAAAAGAGAGGCGAGATGCTCTTCCACGGGTGCAGCATACGGTGAATGTGCAGGTGTCTGGTAACCGGGTGGAAGTGAAGGGGGCAGCGGGAGGGGTTGCGGTGGAGGAGAACGATCTACAGCAACCTTCAGAGCAGGGAGTGCAGGCAGCAGGCTCGGGACAGTGGGCTCCAACACTTCGCCCCACAGAGATGGAGGTGCGGTTCCATAAGGTTCCTTCGGAACCGGCAAGCCCGCCGCAAGATGCAATGAAAGGCAGCGGAGAGGAGGAACCCTCCAAGAAGGAGGGGGCAGGAGAGGGGGAGCAGCCTGCTCAGCGGGAGGAAGGGCTGGAGCAGGAGAGGCGAGAGAGGCGCTCGCCGCAGCCTCGCCAGGTTCCTCCGCCGCCGATTCCGCCGAAGGGGCAGGAGGCGGGAGCATTTCCCGTTGCTGAATCCGCGAGGGAAGCGAAAGAGGTGACATCCCAAACACCCGCTACGGAGCGCGAAGACCCAGCTGCGACACAGCCGGCGGGTGCTGCAGCTGCAGAAGTGTCGCCTTCCCGGCGCATCCAACCATTCGTCCCTGTTCCTCCCTCGAGGCCGGCGCCCGAACCACTCCGCCCCCTCTTGGCTGCTTGGCGGAGAAAGTGGAGCGTGGAGTGGCGGGAAAAGCGGGCCGCGTCGGATCCGCAAAAGCGGACGCGGTGGGAGGTGGAACGCGAGGTGCGCAAGCAAGCGCGCGCTCGGATGGAACAGGCGAGAGCGGCACTCGCCCGTCGCATAGCGCACCTCCTTCGTGATAAGCGCACCATCTTTCAAGTGGCGCTGAAGTCGAGCGTGGA
>WFWM01000055.1 GCA_015491145.1 Patescibacteria group bacterium
GGGTGGTGAGGGGTAGAGACAGAAGAAGAGCGACAGCCCACGACGCCATATGGGAAGCCCCATTGCCGGCGCGTCGCCTCATACGAGGGAAAGTGTAGCACAAAGAAGAAGAAAAAGAAGAAGAAGAAGAAGAAGAATTGTGGATAACTGAAAGGATAGAGGATGGGGGGCGCACATTCCTACTTTCTGTGCTACACTACCTGCATTACTTCCCGTAAGGAGAATTGTATGGAACAACCAAACCACGAAACGCAGCAGACAACCTCGCCTCCTGAGGCCTCTCCCACGCCCCCTTCTTCTTCCCAAGGAGAGAAGGCTTCGAGCGTACTGCAGGTATGGGGCGTGCCGGCAGCTATCGTTTTTGTCGGGCTCCTCATTGCCGGCGCCATTCTCTGGACCGCAGAGCAAAGAGGAGCAACCAAGGTGGAGCCGACAGCGGGGAGCGCCCAGCCGCTTGCGCAGAAGGAGGGTGTGCGCCCCGTTCCACCTCTGCAGAAGGAAGACCACATACGCGGCAACCCGAATGCCCCACTCGTGTTCATTGAGTATTCCGACTACGAGTGCCCCTTCTGCAAGCGCTTCCATTCCACCCTGCAGGCAATTATGGAAACCTACGGCAAGCGAGGAGAGGTGGCGTGGGTGTATCGCCACTTCCCCATCGTGAGCCTCCACCCGAAAGCGGTGCAGTCTGCGAAGGCGGCGGAGTGTGCCGCGCAGGTTGCCGGCAATGACGGCTTTTGGCGCTTCACCGACACTTACTTCAAGAACACGCCCTCCAACAATCGCGTCGACCTCGCGCTGCTGCCGCAGTGGGCGGAAGAAGCCGGCATCAACCGTGCCGCTTTTGAGGCGTGCCTCGCAAACGACGCAGATCGCTTCCAAGACCGCATCGACCGGCAGCTTCAGGAAGCGCTCGCCGCCGGTGCCCGCGGCACACCGTTTACCGTCATCCTCGCAAAGAAGCCTTTCAATGAGGAAGCCCGATCTTTCTTCGCCTCCGTCAATCGCCAAGTAGGGCAACAGGTATTTACCCTGCTGAGTGATCGGCAGGTCGCAATGGGTGGGGCACTCCCGCAAGGGATGATTACCGCCCTCCTGACGGTGCTCTTGCCAGAGAAGGAGTCGTAAAGCGGCAGCTGGCGTTGCCTCCATCCATTGGAGAAGAAGACAGCGAGGCCTCACCCTCCCAACTCCTCAAAGAGGAGAGAGGCGAGCGCCCGCCATATCTCTTCCTCTCTTCTATCTTTCCTCGGAGGTGCGGGAGGCTTTCGCCACGCATCTCCACTACGGATCGCTGCACTCATCGAACGGATCGCTTCCTCGATTTCCCCCCGCGATTCCGAAGGGAGCGTATGCGCTCTCTGGGACGGTTGGTTCGTTCGTGATCCCACAAATTCCACGATACCCTGAGGCACTACTTCCTTCCCGCCGCTTGCTAATTCCCACAGGAGCTTATAGAAAACGAGCTGCCGGTAGTACTGCTCTCGCTTCTCCCTCTCGCTGATGTCTCCCGTCTTGAAGTCCACGACCACCACCTTCCCCGGCTGCGGCCGGAACCACGCATCAACCTCCCCCTTGAGCCAAAGGGTCACATCTTCCTCAAGCGGGTAGGCAACCGATTCAAACTTCCGCTTCGGTTGGATAGCTTTTTCACGCATCCATTCTCCCCGTTGCTTCCACCACCGATCCAACGTCGTCTTCCCTTCTTCTCTGTAGCGATTGGCAATCTCCTCCCCAAACCACACCTCCGGCTCCTTTGCCTGCCACGCGGTGAGGAACGCTTCGTTGAGATGCTCCGCTGACACCTCTTCTCCCTGACGCAGCGCGTGGAGCTGGGCGGTAATCGCTTCATCCACCGCTGTCCCGTAGGCAAGGTGCGCCTTCCTCCCTTCAGGAATACGCAAGAGAGAGACGAGGAGATACTTCCACGGATCCTCGAGGAAGTTGTTGAGCGCCGTGGGGGAGATCTGACTCCCAAGAAACTGCTGCCACACCCATTCCACAAAGCGCTGACGGGAAGGCTTTTTGTGCACGGCAAGAGGAAGCGCTACTCGCGAGAGAGGCTCAAGCGCCCACCCTCCTTCAGCGAGATCGACAAGGAAACGGCTCGGCACCCCTTCCTTCTCATACTCAGGGCTCCGCTTCGCGTAGGAGACCCACACGCCTCGCCTCCCGCGCGTGAGCGCCACGAAAAAGAGGCGACGCTCATCCTGCAGGCGCGCTTCCTTCGTATCCCCTGCGAACGAGCCAAGGGGCGGCACCATAAACCGCTTCCTCTTCTCCCCCTTCTCCTCCCAGTGGCGCGAGGCGGCCCCCACGAGGAACACGACATCGAACTCCCGCCCCTTCGCGCCGTGCACCGTCATCAGCGGCACGACATCCGAGGCAAGGAGGGGGAAGCCTGCCCGCGCAATGCCGCCGCGTTCCCGCCGATCGATTCGGGAGAACGCCTCAGCGAGCGTCGGCACGCGACTCTCCTGCGCCTGGATGGCGCGCACATCGTCAAGGAGGACCTCAAACGCGTGATAGACCACCGGATCCTTGAGCGCCCATGCGAGGAACCCGCTCTCGCGGGCCGCACGGACAACTACCTCCTCTGCCGGAAGGATTGACGCCTCTTCCTGCAGTGATGCGAGGGGAGCGAGCCACTCGAGCATCCTGCGACGAAAACGAGGAGGCAGCAGTGGCGCCTCCTCTCCTCCCGCTTCCCCGCCCCCTTCCACCTGTGCGATGAGGTAAGCAAGGCTGGTGCTTCGGGATGCAACCCTCTGCGCGAATCGGACACGGTCAAATGCCGGCAGCGGCACCCATGGAGCAACGAGCGCCTGGCGGAGCGAGATGGTGTCGTCGGGGAACGCCACCGCCCGCAGGAGCTGGAGGAAGGCGCGCACCGCAGGGTTGCGCTGCGGCACGATACCCTCTCCCACCATCGTGTTGGCAACCCCACGCTCGGCAAGCGCCCGCGCGACAGGCGCGACATGCTTCCACTCCCTGCCGAGCACCACCATCTGCGAAAGTGGCACGCCCGCCTGCGCGAGTCGGGCGATCTCCTCGGCAACCGCCTGCGCCTCATCTTCCTGCGTCTCCGCCTCCACGAGCCGAACCGCCGCGTCCCAGCCGGGAGGCAATGCTACCTGCGGCTTCGGTGCTTTGGGTGCGAGGCGGTGCTGGTGGTGCGCCTCGCCCCCTGCTGCAAGGAGAGCATCTGCGGCGCGAAGGATTGCTTCATGGGAGCGGTAGTTTTCCGTGAGCACGACCGTGCGGGCGCGCCACGCTCGCTGCACCTTATGGATCGTCTCGCTCGCTGCTCCCTGAAAGCGGTATATCGCCTGCTCCGGGTCGCCGACGACGAACACATCCGGTTGCGGATCCTCACCGAGCACCTCGGCAAGGAGTGCGAGCTGGAGCGGATTCGTGTCCTGAAACTCATCGACGAGAACGGCGAGGTAGCGCTCACGCACTGCCGCTCGCACATCTCCATTCTCGCGAAGGAGGGCGAGCGCGCGTACGAGGAGATCTTCGTAATCCAGCACGCCTCGCTGCCGGAGCGAGGCTTCGTAGTGGGCGTACGCTTCCGCAGCAGCGAGAGCGCGTTCAATTCGAGCGAGGATATCTTTTCCTTTCTTCGTAACCTCCCCAGAGGCATGCTTCGGCTTTCGCTTGTACGCGTGCCGGATGAACACCTGCGCCCTCTCTTCCTCCAGCCACGCACGGTAGCGGCCCGGATCCCACCCTTCCTTCTTGAGGTTGGCGACAAGCTCGCACAAAGCCTTTGCAGCCTTCCGCCGACTCTCCTCGTTGCCTGAGGCAACTGCCCGCCCCGCCTCACTCTCAACAAATTGCTCCATAATCTCATAGCGCACCAGCTGATCCGCCACCTCCTCCCCTTCTCCAAACTCACGCAGGATGGTAGCGGCAAACCCATGGAAGGTGGTGATGGTGGGCTCGTAGCCACGCGCACCAATGAGGCGAATGAGGCGCGTGCGCATTTCCTGCGCCGCAGCATCGGTGAAGGTGAGCGCGAGGATGGCAGCGGGAGGCGTGTCGGTGGCACGAATGAGGTTGGCGATGCGGAGCGTGAGCATATGGGTCTTGCCCGTGCCCGGCCCGGCAATAACCACCACCGGCCCGGCAAGCGTATCCACCGCCTCTTTCTGCGCCTGATTGAGGGCGCGGTACGCCTTGGCAAATGCCTGCGCAAACGACTGGGTCGGGGTGCGTCTTTGCCGTTTCGGTGCCATACCTTTCCTCCTAGGTTTGGGATGCTGCAATTGGAGCGGCAATTGCGCTTGCTGAGGTGGTGCGCCAGA
>WFWM01000056.1 GCA_015491145.1 Patescibacteria group bacterium
CTCCAGCATTCGTTGACGCTCTTGCGCCGCCTCCTGCCGCAACCGCTCAGCTGCCTCTTGCGCTTCCTCCCGCACGCGCTGCGCCTCTTCCAATGCCCGCGCTGCCTGCAGCGCCTCCTTTCTCCGCTCTTCCAACAAGTCGAGCACCGGGCGGTAGAGCAGGTACCACAGCACTGCCGCAAGGAGGGTGAAGTTGAAGATCTGCACCCCCAGCAAACGCACATCTATCCCAAATGCCGAGAAGATATCGGCCATAGCAAGCGGCGCTGTAAGGGCTAGGCGAATTTAATAATGAAGCCAACTACGAGCGCAAAGATGGCGAGCGCCTCCGTGAACGCAATACCGATGAACATATTCGTGACAATCTTGCCGCTTGCGTCGGGGTTGCGTCCGATCGCCTCGAGCGCTTTGGCTGCAATAAAACCAATGCCCAATCCCGGCCCCAACACACCGAAACCGACGGCAATTGCCATCGCAAGGTCCTTCATAACTGCTGCATCTTCCATAGCCTGCACGTTAACGTGGAAAGCGTACAACCCATTAACATTAATAATACGGAAACAAATGAGGAGTACACAAGTGTGAGGAGCGAAAGGCCCCTCGCGCACCCCCCTGGGTGGGCAAGGGGGTGCGCGAGAAACCCTTCAGTGCTCCTCCGCGTGATCCGTCACCGCAATCTTCGTGAAAAAGAGTGTGAGGAGCGCAAAGATGGCACCCTGAATGATACCCACAAACGCCTCAAACCCCATCATCGGCGCCGGAACGAACAGCGGCACGAGCGCCATAAGCACCAACAGGAGCACCTTGCCGGAAAAGATGTTGCCAAAGAGCCGGAATGTGAACGAGACGATACGGGCCACCTCGCTCACAAACTCTATGATTCCCACCACGAACCCGAGAACCGAACGGAGGTTAACAAACTTCGTGAGGTATCTCAAGCCAAGCGTCCGCAGACCAAAGTACTCGATCACCACAAACGCGATGAGCGCCAGTGCAAGCGGCACATTCAAATCGGTGTTCACCGGATAGAGGAACGGCACCAGTGAGCGCTCACCGTGCGCCTCCTGCCACAGCCCAATCGTCCCCACCCCCGGCAGCAGGCCGATGAGGTTTGCAAGCGTAATGTAGAGAAACAGGGTTACCACAATAGGGAACAGCTGCCGCGCGAGCCGGCGACTCTCCAGTGTCTCCGCAATGAAGGAGAAGACGCTTCCAAGCAAGCTCTCTGCAAGCACTTGGCTTGCCGAGGAAGGGACCTTTCGGAGACGGAGGCGAACCCAGCAGGCCCATCCAATGAGGAGCGCCATCACCACCCAGCTGGTAAGGAGTGTGTTGGTGAGGGGAATACCGCCAATCGTCCCCAGCACGTAGGGTTTGAGCGCTATATGGATCCCCTCCATAGCGTGCCCATATTACCAGCAGCCTCCCCTCTTGCCAACTCCTCTCTTGATCTGGATACCCGTACCGGCAACGACTACTACTGTCCGACCGCAGAACCCACAGAGAGGGAATGGGGGGTCTACCTTCCCCCAGCAATCCAACTGACAATACGCTTGTCACCGCTTCCGTACAATTGTCACGGAGAGCGATGGAAACCGTGTTGCCTCTTCAGCGAGCAGCTGCTCCACCTCTGCCTCCGGCAGTCCCACCACTCCCGCACCGAGCAGAGGCACGGCAAGGGAACGGTGCCCTTCTTTCCTTGCCCACGAAAGCACCGATCGCCACACCGATCGGAGCGCATCAAGGGAAATGCGTTGATTCGTGGTGTAGTCAATTGTCGGTATATGCACCACGACTTTCGCCGGCAGGTTGCCGGCGGGAGTTACGGCAAAAGACCCGAGCGGCACAAAACCCGCCTCTCTCGAAGCCGCCTCCAGCTCCGGCCCTGCCGCCTGCGCAATAGCCCGCGCCACCCCGCCGCCATGGATGAGTTGGGTATTGGCGGCATTCACCACGACATCGGCACGCACCTTCGTAATATCTCCCTCAATAACCTGCACTGCCATACCGACGCTCACGTGCCGCACGCGTCAGCAGACGATGCGGAGTAGTTTCTTCCGGCTCGCGTGCCCCCGAACAATCTCCACGCAAGAGGGGGCAAGCCCAAGATGCTCTGCAACAACCCGGCAAACCGCACGACTCGCCCGCCCTTTCTCCGGCGGCTCCGTCACCCACACCTTGAATACGCTTCCGCCCTCTGTCGCCTGTTCCTCTACGGCCTCCTTTCCCGCATTGGGGTAGACCACAACGGCAATGGTCCTAGCCTTAGCCACTTGGGCCTTCTCTGCCATGTCGGGGTGCCCGGAATCGAACCGGGGCTACATCCACCCCATGGATGCGTACTGCCACTATACGACACCCCGCCGCAGGAAGAGTATACCACAAGACAGCTACGGGCGGCAGAGGCTGGTGGCTCTCCTTAACTATTTCCTTTCCATTCTCCTTCCATCCGCTCCTATGGTTCAATATGGTGGGTATGCGCGAACGACCCCCTACCCCCCACGAACAGCCACCGGAGCAGGAGGAATGGAAGCTCCTCTCGCGCGCTTGCGAGGTGGTGCACCAAAGCTTGCGGGATATGCTCGTGGAGGAGGTGCTCAATCACTTTTTCCCTCACAAGGATCGATTCTTGGATGCCGTCACCCATCGCGTAAAAGGGGCGAGCTACACGCTCCAACCTTCCATTTGGGTTGCCGCGGTGCGCAACTACCTTGCCTGCACCTACCCTCCCTCAGCCGCTCTCTCCTCCATTCACCGACTCCTCGAGAAAGCGGCGCAGGAAGAGGCTGCAGGAGAGCGGAAAGAAGCGAGACGAAATCTCGCCACCTTCTCCTATGCTGCAGCACTTGAGACGGTCATCCAGCAGCTTGGAGCGTTGCACAAACCTACCCTCATACAAGACGAGGCTTTCCAAACAGAGATCCTACGGCATATGAAACCGCTCTCTTTCTGGCAGGCGCAACGGATGGAGGCAGAGGAAGTGCGACCGTATGTCGAAAAAATGAAGGAGCAGTTCCCCTTCTTCCAAGAGTCGCTCTCCAGCGCCCCCTCCGATTTCATCGATATCGCTGAACGCGAAATGCCTCGCTTGTTGGAAGCTCTCTCCGACCCAAGTGGATTCCGAAGGAGTGTCGTCATCCTCGTTCATGAGTTTCTCGTAACGCTCTTTGGCCTTGCATTCTTCCAAGCTTCCAAGCGTGCGCTCGAACGCTACGAAGAAGAGAGAGGAACGCCGCAGGTGACAACCTCGGAGGATCGAGCGCTACTCAACACCTTCTTCCTTGAGGAGGTGCAAGATATCTTTTCCCCATCACTGGCGCTTCCGCCCGCTTGATACAACGGCTCAGCATCGCTCACACGCCAAACCGATTGGCTAGGTCAGCGAGCCGCTCCAACCCTCCCGCCTTCACCTCCGCTGCAGCAAGCAGTCGGAGAACCATGTTGTCCATCTGCGAGGGGTAGGTGCGCCGCACCCACTGGAGGTGCTCTGGCGTGATCGCTGCGTCGCGATCAACTTTGAGCCACGCGAGCACCTGCACGAGGCGTGCCCCTATCTCATTTGGGTGCTGCCCATACAGGAGCAGCATTGAACGGATCGGCTCGTGGCTCATCGCATCTTCCGCAACGCACTCTACTACCTGTCGAAAGAGCGTTGGGAATGACCTCACCACCTTGGCAACCGCCTTGGCGTTGAGGGATACGCGCCCCGCATCAGGTTCCCGCAACTTCGACATCACCTCTCGAAGCTGGAGCAAGTGCCGCTTCCACGCTTCCTCAAGCTCGGGGTTTGCAAGAGGGGGGCTCCACCCCCGCGCTCCATTTCCCTCTCCTTCTGCATGCATCAACCAACGCCGAGTCTCCTCCGCCACGAGCATTACCCGTTCCGTGTGGGAAAGCGGGAAGGAGAGGTAGGTGTCGATATCGACGAAATCTGCAAGCAGGAACTGTCGTGTGAAGGGAGTAGGGTAGTGCCCCCACTCCCGCCACCGATGATCTGCCTCGTGGATGCGGATGAGGCTACGCCAGAGGAGCGCCTCATGGTGAGAGGAAACCCCCTCCCCATCTCGCAGGTTCCGCAGGTACCCCGGGGAAAGGTAGAGTGAAGTCGGGGTCCCGTGGAGAATGTACCGTAGGAGCGCGAGTCCTTTCGCGAGGGAACGCTCCCCTTCCTTTGCAGCAGGTGAGAGGAGAGCGCGGAGCCGTGAGAACAGCCGCGCAAGGGAGGCGTCCTCTTCAAGAGCATAGGAAGCCCACTTGGTGTTACGCTCAAGCGGATGGACGGATTGGAAGAGGAAACGATGGAAACTCGCCGATTGCAGGTGTCTATACTCAGATTGTACGGTAGCGAGGGATTGCTGGAGCGCCTCCGTGAGATTTCGAGGCCTCCTCGTGGGCTGGAAAAACCATTCCCTTTGAGAACCTCGAATTGTGGCAGGGAGCGAAGGGTCATCCGGCGGAGTGATGGTAAGGTGCCAGTACCATCCCTCGGAAGACGTGAAAGCAGGGTTCCACTTGCGCCGCGCTGCTTGGACGCGAAAAGTTGCCCAGCGGGGGTCATCCGGCCCCATTCGGAGAGCATCTTCCGTGCTCGGCTCCCACCCCACGTATGTTTGCCAAAGAAACCACCGCTGTAGTTGGTGAGCCAATGCTTCGTCTACCCCCAAAGGGCGACCTTCTTCCTCTTGCGCAAACAGGACAGGGGCCCACTCAAGCAGCGACATCCCCATCCTTCTTGCGGCAAGGACAGCGAATGAGCGAGTGATGCGGTCTGCATCTCCCCACCGTCGGCGGGTGACTTCCGCAACCTCCTTCGCTGTTGGTTTCGGATCTCCTTCCTGAGGGAGAGGCGCGGTAGTCGTCGGCGCGGGTAGCCACTTTCCCTCGAGGAGTTCAGATGCGTAGCGTGCAACCAATCGCCAATCGATTGCTGGGGACGCTTCTCTCGTCTCCCTTCGCGCCTCCCCTTCCGATTCTCCCTCTCCTTGCCTTGGTGCCTTTTCCATAGAGTCTCCAAGTCGGGGTGCCCGGAGTCGAACCGGGACTACACGCACCCGAAGCGTGCGGACTACCATTATCCGACACCCCGTCTCAGATCACTATACCGAACTTTTCTCCACCCTGCCACTGAAGGCAGTCTCCGTTTCAAACCCAGCTTGCTTGCCACGGTGCTGTCCCCCACACCATCCGTGGTATACTTTCCAAGGAAATTAACCGGCACATTACTCGTCTCTCATCTTCCACCTATGGCGCAACTGCACTACATCTGCAAAGGTTCCTGCGGCGGCGTCTCCCCTACCCCCACGGTCTGTGGCGACCCGTCGTGTAATCGGCATGGCAAACCGCTCGATCCATGCGAATGCGAGGAGCAGGAACACCTCGCAAAACTCTCGCCAACTACAGAAGAAGGAGGCAGTGAATAGAAGGGGGCGCGTACCACCGCGCACCACACAGCCGCCCCGTAAGGGGCGGCTGTGTGGTTATGTAACCAAAAAGAGATGACCCTTGTGGACCGTACCGGATTCGAACCGGTGACCTCCTCCATGCCATGGAGGCGCTCTACCAACTGAGCTAACGGCCCAGCGCTCCGGTCCTTTTTATACCACATCGCAGGAGAGGAAGCGAGGCGCTATCTGCGCTCCTCAGCGGCTTGCTGCTCACCCCCCTCCCCGCCTCGCGTTTCCTCCTCAATCTTCCTCGCCCTCTTCATTGAGGTTGTTCTCCTCGAGGGTTTGGAAGACAGCCGCTTCACGATCTCGAATGCCGATACGCTCCTCCTCTCGCTCTATTGTCTCCCGCTGCGTCTTCGTTGCGGGATGGCGAGGGGTGAGCATTGCGCAGGTATCATCGCATTTGCGTGAGGAGAGAGGAGCTGTGCCGAGCCATTCCGCCGTGCGAATAATTTCGTTCTTATTGAAGCCGGAAAGGGGGCGGAGCACAGGGAGCGTGGTCGCCGCCGTAATTGTGGCGATGTTGGAGAGGGTCTGCGAGGCAACCTGCCCAACACTCTCTCCTGTGATGAGTGCCTCCGCACGAAGCTGTCGTGCCCACCGTTCAGCAAGGCGCATCATGCTCCGTCGCAAGAGGACGACTCGCATCTTCTCTTGCGCCTGCTTAATGAGCAGTTTCGTAAGGAGGAACACATTCATCGTGGCAAAGCGTGCTTTCCGGTCGCTCCATTGCGCGAGGTGGGCTGCAAGCGCCCGGGCCACCTCCCTCGCTTCTTCCCCTGTTGCAGGTGCGGCATGGAAGTGGAGCCAATGGACACGCACCCCCCGCTTCATCATCAGGTAGCTCGCCACAGGCGAATCGAAACCGCTCGAAAGAAGGCAAACGGCATCACCTGAGGCACCAACCGGTAGTCCTCCTACCCCATCTTCCCGTATCCACAGGAGAATGCTGCTGTGGAGCACCTCCACGACAAGATTATTCTCCGGCTTGCGCAGCTGTACGCGCAGCGATGGAGCCTCCTGCCCGACCGCCTCTCCAAGCCACCGCTCTATCTCAGGGGAAGTCTTTGGGTAGTATTTATCCGCCCTATGCGCCGTAATGCGAAATGTAGAGCCCCGCTGCTGCAGCAGCGCAGCAAACCCGCGAGCAGCCGAGGCAATTTCCTGTTCTGACGCATCTCTCGGTAGGAGCACGCCGCTTCCAAAACTTGCCACACCCGGCGTGCGTGCGAGGCGCCCCTTCGCTGCTTCCGAAAGGGGGGCGGCACCTATCGCTACCACCCGTGACTCCCGCAACACCAGCTTCTCCACTGTAACGCCACAGCGTTGGAGCTGCTCTCGCAGCCGATTGAGGAAGATGTGTTCGTAGCGCGGACGATTCCCTCCCTTCAAGCCGATTTCGTCGTAGTGAAATACGATGACGGGAGTTGCACGCTGCACCAACTGCATAGGACAACACCTCCCCCTCCATCGCCTCCTCTACTCAAGTGGACCCGAGCGGATTCGAACCGCTGACCTCCGGTGTGCAAAACCGGCGCTCTACCAACTGAGCTACGGGCCCGCATACCCAACTATAGCGAATTCCATCCTCCTTCGCCACCTCCCTAACCCCTGCGCCTGCGCGTGATCCTCACGGCGTCCTCGCTATCCTTCACTGCACCTTCAGGAAGCTTGCTACCGCAAGCGCTGCCCCTACGAGGAAGCTTGCAGGGTACGCCATCCAAACCCCCTCCACCCCTAGTGGAGTCCACCGAGAGACGAGCCATGCCACGGAAAACTGCACCGCAAGGTAGCTCAAAGCTACGGCGAGCGCGAGCATACCATGCCCCATCGCACGCAACGCCCCCACAATGACTACCATCATTCCCAAGAGCCACAACCCCCCAAAGACCCACCGCAGCATCGACACCGCGAGGCGCTGAGCTGCGGGATCATTGGGGAGAAATTGCGCTGCAATATGTGGTGCGAGGAACCACACCACCACACCAACTACCGCAAGCGCCACTGCGTTTCCCACCATCCCCCAACGCACATAACGCACCACCCGGGCAAAATCCTTCGCCCCAACTGCGCGCGCACTCAGGGTGCCCACCGCAAAGGCTATGCCGAGGAAGACGAGGATCACCGTGACATACACCTGATTTCCTGTCCCATACGCCGCTAATGCGGAAGCGCCAAACGGCGCAACGAGGGCAACAAACACAATGGAGGATATCGCTCGGGCGAGCATCTCACCTGTCGCCGTGAGCCCAATGGTGAGGTAGGAACGGATTGTGTCGCGTAGGTGGGATCGGAAGAGGGAAAGATGGAGAGGTGGGCCAACCTCTCGCCACAGGAAAAACAGGAGCACACTCGCCACCACCCCCTGCACGAGAATTGTCGCCACCGCTACCCCTTTCACGTCCCACAGCAGCAAGAAGAGGAATATGGGATCCAGCACAGCATTGAGGAGCACTCCTCCGAGATTTGCCATTGGACCGTACCACTGCTTCCCGATCGCCTGCAGGACACTCATTGCCACCACCGTCACTGCCAAGAGCGGTACACCCCCCATCACAATGAAGAAGTACTCCGTGGCAAGGGAGTAGAGGAGCGAGACTGAGGGGATACCGAGCATCGGCAGGAAGAAGGGAGCAACAACAATCCCCAATGCCGCAGCTGCAACCCCAACGGTAAAGCCGAGGACCACCTTACTCCACACGAGGCACGCCTTGTGTTCTGCAGCGATCCCTGCCCCATGCGCCTGCCCCGCGCGAACGGAAGCAGCAATCGCTGCTCCTATCACGAACGCGAGGATGAAGAAAAGGAGCGAGGATGCAGCGGTCACCGCAGCTACCGCTTCTGTCGAGAGCCTGCCGAGCCACCACAGGTCGACGAGCGTGTAGAGTGTCTGCAACACCTGTTGCAGAATAAAGGGGATCGCGACACTGCCGATTTCCCGATAGGTAGCGTGTGCTTCTTGAAGGAGAGGCGCACTGAATAGGCGAGAATAGGATACCTTGATTCCCTCCATACCAAACGACATCCGCAATCTCCTTGCCTTCCAATCAGCACCACTCTACCACACCCGCAACCCCAAGCGGGGACACCTCTTGCGCTACCGCTCCTTGGCCTATGGCAGTGCGCGCGCCTGGATTCGAACCAGGGACCTCACGCGTGTGAAGCGTGCGCTCTAACCAGCTGAGCTACGCGCGCCCGATGTCACTATACCACAATCGGCATTCTTGCGGTATAGTACCGCTACGCCCCTGTAGTTCAATGGATAGAACGCGGGCCTCCGGAGCCCGTAATGCAGGTTCGATTCCTGCCGGGGGCACTCAAGAGAGCACAGAGGGGCCTGTCTCCGCTTCCCTGCCTGCAGCACAACGGAACGAGAATACCCGCCTCCTTCTCCTCGCCACCCCACGCTACTCCAGCACCACTACCTCATCATCGCGCACATGGCATACCCCTCCCGAAAGGGAGATGACGGCTGAGGAAGGACCTTGCTCTTGCTCTTGCTCTTGCTCTTGCTCTTGCTCTTGCTTAACCCGAAGCATCCCCTCCCGGAGCAGGAAGAAGCTTTCTGCATGCCCGGGGAGCACCTCCGCCTCTCCCCAAGCCGCAGGGAGAATCACCCTCCGTACTCGCGGAAAGATGTGGGACGTTTGGGGAGAGAAAACTGCAACACGCATACTCATCACCCCACCTCATCGAGCGTTCCCACCATATAGAATGCTTCGACATCGACCGCATCGTACTCCCCTGCGAGAATGCGTTCGCAACCCTCCAGAGTTGCAGAAAGCGGCACCGCCACCCCCTTTTTGTGCTGGAACGCTTCTGTCGTGAAAAGCGGCTGGGTGAGGAACCGTCGAAGGCGCTCTGCTCGCTGCACCACAACACGATCCTCCTTGGGGAGTTCCTCTACTCCTAAGATGGCGACAATATGGGAAAGCTCTTCGTAGCGTTGGAATATGTGGCGCACCTCCGAGGCAATAGCGTAGTGACGCTCGCCCACAATTTCCTTATCGAGACTCACCGAGTACGATCGAAGGGGATCAACCGCAGGGTAGAACCCCTTCTCCGCCAGTTGCCGGCTCAACACGAGCGCACTATCGAGGTGAGCGAAAATGGCAACCACCGCAGGATCGGTGAGATCGTCTGCTGGCACATACACCGCCTGGAAGGAAGTGAGAGAACGCCTTCCTCCTGCGTAAATCCTGTCTTGGAATTCTGCAATGTCCCGCTCGAGTGTCGGCTGGTAGCCAAGCTCCGAGGGAACCTTCCCCAGCACCGCACCCATTTCCATCCCGGCCATTGCGTAGCGAAAAATGTTATCAACAAAGAGGAACACGTCGCGTCGCTTCGTCTCACTGAGAAACATTGCCGCTTCTGCGGCAGCGAGCGCGACCCGAAAACGGGCACCGGGCGGCTTGTCCATTTCTCCAAAGTAGAGGGTGGTGTGGTCAAGCGCTCCCAGCACCTTGAGTGATTGATACAACTCATTCCCTTCCCGAATACGCTCCCCTACCCCGGCGAACACCACGAGGCCGAGTTCACGCGTAGCAATATTGTGGATGAGTTCAGTAATGAGCACCGTCTTCCCTACCCCCGCACCTCCAAACATCCCCACCTTACTCCCTCTCCGAAGCGGTGTGAGGAGATCAATCACCTTGATACCCGTCTCAAGGAGAGAACCGTCGCCTCCTCCCGCTGGCAGCACGGTCGCTCCATCAAATTCCTGCTCCTGCCGGGGAGGAAAGAGTGGACGATGCTGCCGGGCTCGGAAAGGCTTCCCATCGATCGGATTACCTACCGCGTCAAACATACGGCCAACCATTGCCGGCGCCACGGGAATGCTGATAGCACCATGCGAGATAACCCTGCTGCCTTGGATGATGCGCCCAAGGGGAGAGAGGGCAATGGCCCTCACGCGATGCGGGGAAACCTGTTCTACCACCTCGAGAAAGAACGATCCCGCTTCATCAGTAAGGAGTGTATGCAGAGGGGGAACTCCTCCCTCGCAGGCTACCTCTACCGCTCCTCCCCGCATTCCCACGACAAACCCCTTCCACTGCTCCTCTCGCTTTTCTCTGGGACGACTCATACGGCTTGGTGCGCAACAAACGCTTCAATTTGCTTCCGACTCACCTCTCCGTGCCACTCTTTCAGGTAGCGTCGATGGAGAATGAGCATCTGCTGTTCAAGCTCCTGCGAGGCATTCTCCGCGGCAACCATCCGAGCAGCCAATTCCGCAAGGGTCGCATCAAATACCATAGCACGGAACGCAATGTCTCCATACCGCTGCACGAGCGCATCGAATACGCCCCATCGCGAAGGCTCAAAAATAGGCAACCCATCTCCCGAGCGTATCTCTTCCTTCCCTTCTCTACCCCGCTGAGCCTCCTCCACGAGCGGGAAGGAAAGGAGCTGCTCCAGCTTCGCCTCTTGCCGTGCGAGGGAGCGGAAGGAAGGATAGAGCACAGCAATTTCTCGGAACGATCCCTCAAGGAACGCTTGGAACAAGTAGTTCCCAAGTGAGGCCTTCCGTTGGAGCGCCTCATCGAAATCTACGGTCCCCTCTGTCTCGATGTATCGAAATGGAATACCCTCCTCCTGCAAGTACTGCGCTCCCCTCCTCCCCACCACCCAAAGGTGGTCCCAACGCTCCCGCTCCTGCAGCGCACGCTCTGCAAGCATATGGAACAAGCCGCCGACGACACCACGGTCACCGGTCAGCACCACGAGTAACCGCCCGCCACGCTCGCGTCGCTGGAAGAAGGGGTGGCGATCGTTCCAGTAGAAATGGGCAAGGCGACAGATAAGCCGCTCGAGCTGCTCCTTATACGCAACGAGGGACGCCACACGCTTTCGAAGTATGTGGATGTGAGACCCCGCCACTTTCTCCATAATGCGGAGGGTCTCGTCGGTTTCCCGCATAGACCGGAGCTCGTCTCTGAAGCGGAGGTAGTGTTTCATAGCGAAGCAAGGAACGTATCTCGGAAAGCTGCCACCGCCTTCTGCACCTCTGCCTTTACCGCTTCTGTGAGCCCTTCCTCACCAACACGGCGCAAGAGGGGACCGTATTGATACCGAAGAAGCCGGAGGAAAAGGTACTCGAACTGTCGCCACGCATGCTGGGGAAGCTCATCGAAGTACCCTTCCTCAACAGCGTAGAAGAGTACCACCTGCTCTTCCCATGAGACTTTCGTATGCTTTTCCTGCTTGAGAAGCTCGAGGAGGAGCTCGCCACGGTGAATGCGTTTCCTCGCCTCCTCACTCCGCACCGTCTCCAATTGTGCCAACTTTTGCAGCTCCTTGTGCTGGGCGAGCGCGAGACGAATACCACCGGTAACCGCCTTCAACGCTTTCGGTTGCGCCGCAGAGCCAACGCGAGATACCGATAGACCGACATTCACCGCCGGGAGGAACCCTTTCTGGAAGAGTCCCCGTTCGAAGTAGATCTGCCCGTCGGTGATGGAAATGAGGTTGGTGGGGATAAAGGCGGAAATGTCTCCCTCCTGCGTCTCAGCAATGGGAAGCGCGGTGAGCGATCCCCCTCCCTTCGCCGCTGAGAGTTTTGCAGCCCGTTCAAGGAGCGAGGCATGGAGAGAAAAAATATCTCCCGGATACGCTTCTCTCCCCGGTGGCCGCCCCGCAATCAGGGTGATGCTCCGGTACGCCTTCGCATGGGCAGTGAGATCGTCGTAGACGACGAGCGCATCCTTCCCGCGATCGCGAAAATACTCTCCGATTGCACATCCAAGAAACGGTGCGAGGTAGAGCTCTGCAAACGACGATCTCGCTGGCGCGGCCACGATAACGGAATAGAGGAACGCATTGTGCTTGGTAAACAGTGTAATGAGGTCGTGGAGCTTCTGACGCTTTTGCCCACAGATAACGTAGATGCAGATCACGGGGGGATCGGCTTCCTTCTGGTTCAATACCACATCAATGGCGAGCGTACTTTTCCCGAGCTTTCGGTCGCCCACTATGAGCTCCCTTTGCCCCCGCCCAATGGGAAGTGCCGTATCCACAATTTTGATGCCGGTGGAAAGCGGGGTAGCAATCGGCTCCCGATCAAGGATGGAAGGCGCTTCACGAAAGACCGGCACCATCTCCCCCACGAGGTCGCCAAGCCCATCAACTGGCTTTCCCTTACCGTCGAGCACTCTCCCCACCACTGCATCGGAAACGGGGATGAAAAAGACCCGACCGCTCCCGTACACAACATCTCCCACCTGCAACGCCTCAGAAAAGAGGAGCACCTCCGCACCCTCTTGTCCAAACCCAATGACGAATCCCACCGGGTTTCCTTCCGTATCCGTGAGCATCTCGTGGAGGAAGGAGTTGGTGAGACCCTCCACGAATGCGACACCTTGAAAGACAGATACGATGCGGCCCGCCGCCTCCATACCACCCTCTCGTCTATCTTTTTCTCCCCTCGCTTACCCGAAGTTGCCGATGGATTTGCGCAATTGCGCGATCCTTCTCCCGTGCGATTTCTTTTGCGGCCTCCTCCCGCATCGCTTGGGCAATTCGCTCCGCTTCCCGAATGATAGCCTCGGCCCTCTCGTGCGCCCGACGAAGTAACGCCGCTTCAGCATCCTTCTCTTGCTCAATGACAGCTCGAATACGCTCAGCCTCCTTGAGTTTCTGTTCATCCTCCTCAATGCGTCGGAGGAGCGGCTTGTAGAGGAAAAAGGAGAGGAGGAAAACGAGGAGGCCAAAATTGACAACCTGCGCGAGGAGGAGATGGCCGTCAACTTCCAATTTCCCCAAGAGCTCCATACCCCATCCCTCCTTCGCAGAGTTACTGTCACTGGACAAACTTCAGAATCAGTGCAACGACGAGCGCGTAAATCGCAATAGCTTCAGCGAACGCTACTGCAATAATCATTGCGAGCTGGATTCGATCGGAGTTTTGCGGGTTGCGCGCCATACCGAGCACTGCTGCCGCACCAATCATTCCGATTGCCACTGCCGGGCCGAATGTGCCGAATGCCATAATGAAGGCGGAAGGATCCTGTACCATAGGAGAGAGCGTTACCCTGCTAAGCGTCCAACAGGCGCATTGTCTTTAGCATACGCCCCTCGCTACAATCCAGCAACGCGTCCGGGTGTCGTTCCCCGCCACGCGATACTCGTTTTAAAGAACGCGAGCGTCAGCATCGCAAAGACGAACGCCTGCACCACTCCCACGAACACCTCGAGCGCCATAAAAGGCACAGGGATCACATACGGCAGGAGAAATGCAACGACAAGCAGAAGCACTTCTCCTGCAAAGATATTGCCGAAGAGGCGGAAAGAGAAAGAGAGCACCTTCGCCGCCTCGGAAAAGAGCTCGAAAAACCCGAGGAAGAGGTGGAGCACACTCTTCACACTGAAGAAGCGGGAAAGGTACGCCCGAGTACCGATGGTTTTGAGAGCGAGTATATGGATTGCCCCCACCGCCACGAGCGCAAGGGCAAGCGTGGTGGTGAGGTCGCTGTTGGGAGATCGCAAGAGCGGCACCTTTCCTTCAGAGGTTGCCACCGAAAGCGAGCCGAGAAAGCCGGGCAAGAGTGCGAGGAGGTTGGCGGTGACGATGAAAAGGAAGAAGGTGGCAATGAGGGGAAGGATCCTTTTGGAAAGTTCTCTATCTCCCGTGACCCGATCGGTCAGCCACAAGAGTTCCAATACGATGACCCGGAGGACCTTACTCTCCAGCCACTCCTTCCGTGAGAAGGAGGACAACGCCGCAAACACGATCAAAAAGACAGAGACGAGCACGCTCGTGAGAAAGGTATTTGTGATCGGGTAGCCAAAGATGGTCGCTACGTACTCGGGTTTGAAGGTGACGGAGAGCATACCGCTCATTTCCGCTGCGCATCTTGTAGAAGGATTACTAAGAGATCCCGCACCTCGCGCGCCGTCAGGAACACGCCTCCCACCGCACCACCCAGCAGGAAGAGCGGTGAGGTGTGGAGGTGGCGGTCTATCCACGCTCCGAGAAGGAGGAATCCTCCGATAGGGACAACAATGAGGAAACCGAGCTGGAGCGCAAAGGCAAGCGCATACCATACTTTCCCTTCCCGATTCTGCTCACCTTCCCGACGCTCCATACACAGGAACATCGTACCATACCGCATTGCGTAGGACGCACCTGCCTTCTGCTTCAAAAGAAGGGGAAATTGCTTTTCGCGAGGAAGGGGAAGTGAGGTGGACCCGAGCGGATTCGAACCGCTGACCTCCGCATTGCGATTGCGGCGCTCTACCACCTGAGCTACGGGCCCGCGCTATTGCTCCGATATCAAACCACGGTTACCTCTGCAATGGAGCGCCTCCGCTTACCATCCCCCTCCACAGCAAGGCGAATGAGGTGAGAGACGAGCGTTGGGAATGGGATACCAACTGCTTGGGCAGCTTGCGGAAAGAGCGACGCTGTGGTGAGCCCCGGCAGTGTATTAACCTCGAGGAAAAACACCCCCCGCTTCGGATGGACGATGCAATCGGTGCGGGAGAAGTGCCGCAACCCAAGCTGGCGGTGGATCGTGAGTGCGACCTGCGCGAGCGTATCCTTCACCTCCCTCGAGAACCGTCCGGGGCACCGTTCTTCGGTCATCCCGCTGTACTTTGCCTCGTAATCGAAGAAGTCCTTCCCTTCGGGGGGAACAATCTCAACTTCCGGAAGGGCAGTCAGACTCTTTCCTCCCCATTGCTCGAGGACTCCCACCGTCGCCTCCCGTCCTTCGATCCACTCTTCGATGAGGACGCTCGTCGCATGGGAAAACGCCTCCTGCACCGCAGCCTTGAGCGCATCCGCAGTCCACACCTTCCTCACCCCTACGCTCGAGCCACTCTGAACCGGCTTCACCACAAACGGTGGCGCCACCGACCGCAGGGCATGTGCAACCACCCGACGAGGGTCCGCATCTGGGCCCACTATCCACCCTTTCGGAACCTGAATGCCGGCCTGCTGCGCCACCATCCGGGCGATGCCTTTATGGAACGCGAGGGCGCTCCCGAGCCTTCCGGAGCCTGTGTAGGGCACCCCAAAGGCATCGAGGAGTCCCTGCACGTGCCCGTCTTCCCCATATGCCCCATGGAGCGCGAGAAACGCCACATCGAGTTGACGGAGTATGCGGTCTGCCGGCAATAGCCTGCCATTGAGGTGCCACGCACCGCTCCGGTCAATGAGCACATCGAGGCCAAGGAACCGATCAGGAAAGGAAGCGAGCGCCGAGAGCACCGCCTGCCCACTCTTGAGGGAAACCTCGTACTCATTTGACGGCCCTCCTCGGAGCACCCCAACGCGCAACACCATCCCCTTCAGTATACCTGAGTCACGCTTGCGAACCCCGCATTCGACGGCGATGGGCGAAAAGGGCAAACCGATGAGCCTCCGCATTTGCCGAAAGCACCACCTCCTCCGCCACGCCCGATGGCACCACCCCTTCAATGCGGACCGGCTTGTGGCGCTCATCCTTCACCACACCCACCACCGGAATGACGAGACCGCTGGCGGCAATGGTTGCCTCCGCCACCCGAACCTGCGCGCGCCCTCCATCCACCACAATGAGCTGAGGGATACCCCACTCAGCATGCCGCAGCCGACGCTGGAGCACCTCCCGCAGCGAAGCGGTGTCGTCCCCCGCCTTCGCTTCCCTGAGGGAAAAGAGACGGTACGCCTCCCGCGCGAACCCTCCCTGCTCCCAAACCACCATCACACCAATGGCTCCCTTCCGTCCGTGGTGGGAAATGTCGAACGCCTCAATGCGTCCTCCACCTTTCCGCTCCCGCTTGAGCAGTGCGACATCATGGACGTGGCGCAGCGCGGCAATCTGGTCCCGCAGCTGCGCTGCGTACTCGAACGCTTCTTGTCGGACCGCGCGCGCCATCTCCCGCTCCAGAGAAGCGAGGAGTTTCTCTTTCTTCCCTTCAAATAAGAGGCAAATGTGGCGAATTGTGGTGAGGTAGCGGCGCCGCGCCGCTTCCTCCGAGGGAGGGTAGAGACCGAGTGATTGATAGAAACGGATTTTCGCTCGTTCGAACTGCGAGCCGGTTGATCCCACTGGACGTTTCGTGTCGAAGAAGGGAAAGATCCGCTTGATGGTGCGAAGCGCCTCCTGAATTTCACCGGCGTTGGGAAAGGGGCCATACACCTTGCGAATCTGCGCTGCCTCGAAACGCTCGGTAAGCCGATGCGCCCGCACGAGAAGCACCCGTGGCCAGCGCTCTCTCGTGACGACCACGACCCAGTAGCTCTTATCATCCTTGAGGCGCACATTCGCGGGCGGCTGGTACTGGCGGATAAACGCCGCTTCAAGGAGCATCGCCTCAAGCACCGATTCGCACACGCGCCACTCCACCCGCACTGCCCGTTGCACCGCCTGCGCCACGCGTGCTCCCCGCTGCTCTACCACATCGGGGCGAAAGTAGGAGCGGATGCGATCCCGCAGGACCGCCGCTTTCCCAATGTAGAGCGGCTTCCCCTGCTCATCGAGGAAGAAGTAGACTCCCGGCGCCTCGGGAATTTCCAGCGATGCGAGGTCCTCGAGCTGCATACGCCGCTACGATCGCGCGAGGACTCGGGTGAGGTAGTGGGCAGTATAACCCTTCCCGCTTCGTGCCACCTCTTCCGGCGTGCCAGCAACGACAATCCTCCCTCCCGCATCTCCCCCCTCGGGCCCCATATCAATGATCCAATCGGCACATTTGATGAGATCGAGATTATGCTCAATCACGATGACCGTATGGCCACGATCGACGAGGGTTTGGAGAATGGCAATGAGACGCGCCACATCATCGTAGTGCAGCCCCACCGTCGGCTCATCCAAGAGGTAGAGCGTCTTCTGAGTATGCTGCCGGTACAGCTCTGAGGCAATTTTGAGCCGCTGCGCTTCACCACCAGAGAGCGTGGTGGCATTCTGCCCAAGCTCAAGGTAGCCAAGCCCGGTATCCGCAAGTGTCTTGAGGCGGTCGAATACCGGAGGGATGTCCCGGAAAAAATCGAGCGCTTCATCGACCGTCATTCGCAGCACATCGTAGATAGACTTTCCCCGGTAGCGCACCTCGAGCGTGTCCCGCATATACCGCTTGCCGTCGCACACATCGCAGCTGACATACACGGTCGGCAGGAAGTGCATCTCTATCGCAAGCACACCGTTGCCTTGGCAAGCCTCACACCTCCCGCCCTTCACATTGAACGAGAAGCGGCTCGCACTCCATCCCCGCGCCTTTGCTTCAGGTGTTTGCGCAAAGAGTTCGCGGATGAAGGTGAAGGCGCCGGTGTAGGTAGCGGGGTTTGAGCGCGGCGTGCGCCCAATCGGCGACTGATCAACGAGTACCACCCGGCTCAGGTGCTCCACCCCTTCCAACCCACGAATGTGGGAGAGGGAACGGTAGATACCCCGCTTACCGAGCGCACGAACGACATTGGTGTAGAGCACATCGTACAGGAGGGTCGACTTCCCCGAACCTGAGACACCAGTAATTACCGTGAAGGTGCCGAGCGGAAAGCGGACATCGAGATTCTTCAGGTTGTGTACCGTCGCCCCCTTCACAAGTAATGACCCTCTCGCGCGGGTCCTTCGTCGGGACGGCACCGGGATGGAGAGTTCGCCGCGCAAATAGCCAACCGTGCGGGAGTGCGGCGCCGGGTTTGATGGAGGATTAAGGAGGTTGGAGAGGAAATCCGCCACTATTACTTCCCCTCCCTGCTTCCCCGCCCCCGGCCCTATGTCGATGAGGTAATCGGCGGCACGGATGGTGTCCTCATCGTGCTCCACTACCACAACGGTATTCCCAAGGTCCCGAAGTGAGAGGAGCGTCTGAATGAGGCGATCGTTGTCTCGCTGGTGCAGCCCAATGGTCGGCTCATCGAGGACGTAGAGCGCTCCCACGAGTCCGCTCCCCAGCTGCGACGCGAGTCGAATGCGCTGCGCTTCACCACCAGAGAGTGTCCCCGCCTTCCGGTCGAGCGTAAGGTAGCCGACCCCGACATCTATGAGAAACTGGAGACGGTTGAGGATCTCCTTCATCACCACATGGGAAATTTCCCGCTCCTTGGGGGTGAGCGACAGTTCCAAGAGGAACCGTTGCGCCTCCTCTATGGTGAGGGCGGTAAACTCGATGATATTAAGCCCCTCTCCCTTCCGATCCCCCCCGAGGAACACATTGAGCGCTTCAGGCCGCAGTCGCTTTCCGTGGCACACCGGGCACACCGTCTCCTCCCATCCCACCGTGCCGAGCCCCCGGCATTGCGGACAGGCGCCATAGGGAGAATTGAAGGAAAACAAGCGAGGCTCAATTTCCGGAAACGGTGTTCCGTCGGTCGGACAAATGAACCGAGAAGAGAGCACCTCTTCGCTGCCGTCGGGGTAGGTGAATCGCACGAGTCCGTTTGCCTCCTGCAGGGCAAGCTCTACCGCCTCACCGAGCCGCTCGAGGAACGCTTTCTCGTTGGCTCGCCACTCAGCAAGAGGGATCGTATCTACCACTACCTCAATGGTATGCCGCTTCGTGCGTGAGAGTGCGATCCGCTCTCGGAGCGAGAACAGTTTCCCGTCAATCACCACCTCCTCAAACCCTTTCTGCAGGAGATCGTAGAGGAGTTGGTAGTACTCACCCTTCCTCCCCATCACCACCGGAGCGCTCACCCGCAGCTGAGCACTCTCAAGCGGCACCCCCATTACCGTTGAGACCGTCTCTCCCTCCCGAAGGAAGGCGCGGCACCGATCCTGCGCAACGCGTCGTATCTCTTCTATGGAGAGCCGGGCAATGCGCGCATCGCTCGTGAGGCAGTACGCCTTTCCGATGCGGGCGTAGAGGATTCGAAGGAAATCGTAAATTTCCGTAATGGTTGCCACCGTCGATCGGGGGTTGTTCGAACGAGACTTCTGATCGATTGCAATAGCAGGAGAGAGACCGATGATTTCATCGACATCCGGCTTCTGCATTTGGCCAATGAACTGCCGGGCATACGGAGAGAGGGATTCAATATAGCGGCGCTGCCCTTCCGCAAAGAGCGTATCGAAGGCAAGGGAAGACTTACCCGAGCCCGAAAGCCCGGTAATTACCACAAACGCATTACGGGGCAACCGAACGGAAATATTTTTGAGATTGTGCGTCCGTGCCCCGCGCACCTCAATCCACTCCTGCATAGTGCCAACCCCCGCCCAGAGAATGCGCCGGGAGCGCATCCTATCACAGCCTGCTCTATCCTGCCTAATCCCTCACGCTACTTTCCC
>WFWM01000057.1 GCA_015491145.1 Patescibacteria group bacterium
CACGATGACCTCCCGTGGGGAAAACGCCACTGCAATTTGCGCAATGCCTTCGGCAAGCTCCATCACATACCACTCGCGAGGGGATACGCGTCCCCTCGCGAGTGGTATGTGATGGAGCTTGCCGAAGGCATTGCGCAAATTGCAGTGGCGTTTTCCCCACGGGAGGTCATCGTGCGCTTCTCCGATTTCAAGACGAACGAGTACCGCTCGCTCATTGGCGGGGACCGCTACGAGCCGACGGAAGAGAACCCGATGCTCGGGTGGCGCGGCGCTTCCCGCTACACGCATCCTGCGTTCCGTGCCGCCTTTGGGTTGGAGTGTGAGGCGATAGACCGCGTGCGGCGCATCTACGGGCTTGAGAATGTGAGCGTGCTCATTCCCTTCGTGCGGACCCCGGAGGAAGGGAGGCAGGTGCTCGCTGCAATGGCTGAATTTGGGCTCGGGAAGGAACGCCACCCGGAGATGCGCGTCTACGTGATGGCAGAGCTGCCGGCGAATGTGTTCCGGGCGGCGGAATTCCTCACTCTCGCAGACGGATTCTCCATTGGCTCGAATGATCTCACGCAGTTGATTGTGGGGATAGACCGCGACAACGAGCGCCTTGCCGGCATTACAGACGAACGGGATCCGGCGGTGCGGGAGGCGATCCACATCCTCATTCGTGAGAGCCGCAAGGGAGGGAAGTACTGCGGCATATGCGGGCAGGCACCGTCGGACTACCCGGAGCTGCTCCAGTTCCTCGTGCGGGAGGGGATAACCGCAGTTTCCCTCGCGCCAGATGCGGTGATTCCTGCGATAGAGGCGATCGCGCGCGCCGAAGGCGCGCGCGATCGTGCCGCCCCTGTGGACAAGTAGGGCACACCGCACAGCGGGTGTGCTACACTTGCTAACGACTATTCGTCCAAAGTAGCTTCCGAAGCCACTATGGCAACCATTGCATTTTTCGGCACACTTCGCTCGTGGGAGGAGGGAGTTATTCGTGAGCACCTTTCTGATCACACGCTCCTTTTTTACCCTACGCCCCTGTCGCCTTCGTTCATCCCTGAGGAGGCGAAGGAAGCGGATATCATCTCAGTATTCGTGGATGCGCAGGTTTCTGCTGATGTGATTGCCGCATTTCCCCGACTGAAGGGGATTGTGACGCGATCGACCGGCTATGACCACATCGACCTCGAGGCGGCGGCGGAGCGAGGTATCGTGGTGGCAAATGTGCCGAGCTACGGGGAAAACACGGTAGCAGAGCACGCTTTCGGGCTGCTGCTTGCCCTTTCCAAGCGGATCGTGGATGGCTACGATATGCTCCGGCAGCGAGGGGAGTACGACCCATCTCGGCTCACCGGCTTCGATCTCAAAGGGAAGACGCTGGGGGTTGTGGGCACAGGCCGCATCGGGCAGCACGCCATCCGCATCGGCAACGGGTTTCAGATGCGGGTGCTCGGCTACGATGCGTACCCAAGGAAAGAGCTGGAAGCGGAGCTCGGCTTCCGCTATGTCGATTCTCTCGAGGAGCTCCTGCGGCAGGTGAATGTGCTCACGCTCCATGTGCCATACCTCCCTTCCACCCACCACCTCATCAACCGGGACAACATCCGCCTCCTGCCGAAAGGCGCTGTCATCATCAACACATCTCGGGGGCCGGTTGTGGAAACGGAAGCACTCTTTGCCGCTCTCGTCGATGGCCACCTCGGTGGAGCAGGGCTCGATGTGGTGGAGGAGGAGGGATTCATTAAAGATGAACTCAATCTCCTCGCTCATGGTTCTGCCGAGCAGCACAACCTCCGAGTTGCCTTGATGAACCACAAGCTCATCGATATGCCGAATGTCATCGTCACCCCCCACAGCGCGTTCAACACCCGGGAAGCGCTCGAGCGGATTCTGCGCACCTCGCTCGAGGATATTGATGCAATCCTCCAAGGGTCACCGGTGAATGTGGTGGAGCCGCCGCAGGGTAGGGTATGACCGCCTCCATTCAGCGTATTACAGGGAGAAAAGTGCTCGACTCGCGCGGGTTCTGGACGCTCGAGGTGGAGCTCCGGCTCTCCGATGGGGCACGGGCATGGGCGTCGGTGCCGCAGGGGAAGTCGACGGGGAGCTACGAGGCGGTATCACTTGAGGAGGACAAGGCACTGCAGGTGCTCGAGACTACCGTGGTGCCGGCAATTCAGGGATTCCGCGCGGGAGATGTGCAGGCGTTTGACGAACAGCTCATTGCGCTTGACGGCACGAGGCGGAAGGAGCGCCTCGGCGCCAATACAATGCTCGCGCTCTCATGGGCCTACGCGAGAGCGAGCGCCATCTCTGAGGGACTCCACCTGTGGGAGTTCCTTGCCCGTCTCGCTGACACGGAACCGGATTTCCCGCACCTCTACGCCAACCTTATCAACGGCGGACTCCACGCGCCGAACGATTTGGATTTTCAGGAGTACCTCCTCATCCCGAAGGAGCGTGATCCTGTATCGGCGGTGGCAACCGTGCTCAAGGTGTACCACGCGCTCCGGGAAGTGCTCGTTGCGCAGAAGGGGGCATGCGGCGGGCTGGTGGGCGATGAAGGCGGCTTTGGCCCTGATTTCCGCGACAACCTCGAGCCGCTCCAGTTCCTCAGCGTGGTTGCGAGGGAGGTGGGAGTTGCCCAGCAAGTTGCCTTTGGGATTGATGTGGCCGCCAACGCGCTCTTTATGGAGGAGGAAGAACTCGCCCATCTCATCGATGAAGCGTGCGATACGTACCCGGTGGTGTACCTCGAGGATCCGTTTCGGGAAGACGATTTTGCCGCATTTGCGGCGCTTACCGAGCGCCGCGGCGCGCTCGTGCGTGTCGCTGGCGACGACCTCACCGCAACGAACCTCGCGCGAATGAAGCAGGCGCACGCTCAGCGGGCCATCAATGCGGTCATTATCAAGCCGAACCAGATCGGAACCCTCACCGAAACCCTTGAGGCAATCGAACACGCAAGGGCGTACGGTTGGCAGGTGATAGTCTCGCACCGTTCGGGAGAGACGAACGATGATGGCATCATCGATCTCGCTGTTGCGGTGGGGGCAGACGGCGTGAAGCTCGGCGCGCCAGCACGGGGGGAGCGCGTTGCAAAGTATAACCGGCTGCTCGTCATCGCGGAGCAGATGGAGCGGCGGTAGGACATCTCGCATGCAACTTTCGTTGCAAGAGGCGGCGTTCGTAGTGGGGGAGGAACCATGGCGGTCGCTTACGCTCTTTCTCTTCCTCCTCCTCGGCGGTGAAACGACGCTCGTGCCGGCAATGGGGCTTGCGGTTGCCGGATGGGTTGAGGTGTGGCGCGTGTTCCTTCTCCTTGCGGCGGCGACGGTGGTGTCCGATGTGCTCTGGTACCTCTCCGGTCGCTTCGTTGATGCGCTGCCGGTGCGGCGTGTGTGGGGGATTGGCTGGGTGGTGCGGCGGGTAGATGCACGGCTTGCCCCTCTCCTGCAGGCCCATCCAGCAAAGGTAGTCTTCCTCTCCAAATTTGTCTTTGGCGCGCGAGCAACCGTGCAATTCCTGTGCGGGATGTACCGCATCCCTCTGTATCGCTACCTCCTTGCCTCGCTGGGAGGGGTCCTCGTGTGGGCGCTCGTCATCTGGCTGCTCCTTGCGAGAGTGGGACGGTGGGTGCCGCTTGAGGAGAGTGTTCGGTGGTTCTCTCTCGTGGTTGGGGGTGTGCTCCTGCTTGTGGTGGGCCTCCACCTCCTCGTGAAGCGGCTTTGGTGGCGCGCGATGCTGCGGGAAGGAGAAGGGAACTGACGCGTTTTGCAAGGTAGGTTGATGGTATGGTAGGGTGCCGGCACGATTGTTTAGTGGAGCAGGTATGAGTGTGTGGGATAAAGGGGAGGCGGTGTATCAGGCAGCCGTATCATTGCTCAAGCGCCATTGGCCTTTGGTTGCGCTTGCAGTGCTGTTCGTTGCAGTTGGGGGATGGTTTGCCTGGCAAAAGGGATCGTTTGCTGAACGGGAAGTGTATGTGGTGCGGCGGGGTGACCTCGTGGACGAGGTGCGCTTCACCGGCGAGTCAAACACGCCGCAACGGGCAACCCTCTCCTTTGAGCGGGGAGGGGTGGTGCGGTTTGTGGTGCCAGCAGGGACCCATGTGAAAGCAGGCGCCATTGTTGCTCGGCTCGCTGCGCAGGAGGCTGCGGCTCGGGTGGCAAACGCCGAAGCGGTATTGCAGGCGGAGGAGGCAAATCTGGAGAAGCTCCTGCGAGGGGCGCGTCCTGAAGTGCTCTCCCGCGCCCGCACGCTGCTTGCCGATGCCGAAGCAGCCCTACAGCAGCGGCAGGTTTCGCTCCGGTCCACCGCCCGAAAGGTGAAGGAGTCGGTTCGAAACACCATCTCTACATTTCTCGACCCGCTCTTCCACGAGCCCGATCGAACCCAACGGAAACTGAAATTCAAGACAACTCGGAGTGTCGCGGCAGATAAGCTCCGCACCGCGCGTGGTAGCGTGGGCGATCTGCTGCAGGGTATGGAGGACGCAATCCACGCGTTGGAGCAGGCGCGCATCCCTGCAGCGTTTGCCGATCCCTACCAGCGTCTCAAGGCATCGCTCACTTCTGCACGCCGCCTTTTCACGCTTGCCGATGAGGCGCTCAGCGGAGCAATTATCACGCTCGATGCTCCTCAGGAGGTGTTGGAACAGTTTCGTTCTCTCGTGACGGAAGGGCTCGTGCGACTTACTGCAACTGAGGTGGAGCTGGATGGTGCGTACGATGCGTTCCTTGCTGCGCAACAGGCGAGAGACACGGCGCGGGAGGAACTTACGGTTCTTGAGGCGGGGAGCGACCCGAAGGACATTGCGGCAGCTCGAGCCCGCGTTGCCTCCCAACGGGCCCTCCTTGCACAAGCGCGAGCAGAGCTCGCCCGCTACTACATCGTCGCTCCGTTCAGTGGGGTGATTGGTGCGGTGTACAAGGAAGCGGGAGATCGGGTGCAACCTTTCGAGCCGGTGCTCGAGCTGCTCTCAGATGGCGGGTTGATTGTGGAGGGGCAGGTATCGGAACTCGATGTGCCGTTCCTCGAGCGTGGGCAGGAAGTTCGCATCACCTTTGATGCGCTCGGGGAAGGGGATGTGTTCCTTGGGAAGGTGGTGCAGCTTGAGCAGGCAGAACGGCGCATCGATGGCACACCCACCTATAAGGTAGAAATTGCGTTACTCGACGAAGATAGCCGTATCGTTCCCGGAATGACTGCCAATGTGGAGAGCCGCATCACACGCGCCGAGGGGGTGCTCCTCCTGCCGAAGCGTTTTCTCTGGTTCCAACACGGGAAGCCGTACGTGTGGGTGCGCGGAGAAGGTGGACGATTGCAGATGCGGCCGGTGCGGCTCGGGAGAGAAACCCGGAGCGGCATCTTTGAGGTGCTGGACGGCGTGGCAGAGGGAGATCGGGTCATCGCTCCCTAGCGGGCGCAGCGCGCTATGCAGCGGGTGCGGCACCTTCTCAATCGGGTGGGGGCGGGGATGCGCCTCGCCTTGTTCCTCGCTGCGCGCTACTTTACCCGCATTGGATGGATGCAAACCGCGCTCACCATTTTCATTATGTTCCTCACCTTCGCAAATTTGCTCCTCGCGAAGGGGATTCTTGTAGGGATTGTCGATGGGGTGTTCACCACCTTCTCCTCTGCCCTCACCGGCGACCTCTACCTTACCCCTCGCTCTGACAAGGAGACTGTTGACCAATCGGAGATCGTCGAGCAGATGCTTCGAGACGACCCCTCCGTTCTCGCGTTTACGCCGCGGGTTATCGTCAACGGCGTGATTGAAGCGGGATATCAGCAGGCTGCGGTGCTCGCCAACGAGACGCCTGATGCGGTGCCGGTTGAGGTGGCGGGTATAGTGCCG
>WFWM01000058.1 GCA_015491145.1 Patescibacteria group bacterium
AGCAGATTTTGCAAGAGACTTTCGTTTTGTCTATCTCGCGTAGCCGAGAACTACTTGCATTTTATGGATTCTTCCAAGAGCGCACGCAGTGCTTTTGGATTTGCAGAACCCCGGCTCTCGCGCATTCCTTGCCCGACGAGGTACTGCATTGCCGCTTCTTTCCCTGCGCAGTACTCTTCCACCGCCTTCTGTTCCCGCGCAAGCACACGGTCGACAATTGCTTGGAGCGCTCCTTCCTCGCTCACCTGAATGAGGTTGTGGTGCTCTGCGACGCTGCGTGCTTCTCGACCCTCCCCCTCGCCCTGCCGGAGGAGTCCCAGCACCTCTTTCACGCCCCGGGAGGAAAGGAGGCTCTCCTGATAGAGTTGCACTGCTTCTGCAATCCCCTCCGGCTTGAGCTGCGCAATACCACCGGCGCCAATCACATCCGTAAGCAGGTAATTGGCGATGAGCCGCGCTGCTTCATTTGTATCCCCGCTCGAGGCTACCGCCCTGTCGAAGAAGTCTGCCAGCGAAGGATCTGCCACGAGCGCTTCCCGCTGGTCTTCCGACAAACCGAATGCTGCGTAGCGTTCGCGACGTTCCCACGGGAGCTCAGGGAGCGAGGCACGAAGTTGCTCAATGCTCCAGGAAGGATCCTCCTTTGCGATCCCCGGAAAACGCAGCTTTGGGATGTCGGGATCCGGGAAGTAGCGGTAGTCGTGGGCTGCTTCTTTCCGGCGCTGCGGCACCGTGATTTCCCGCACCTCATCCCACCCGCGCGTCTCTTGCTGGACTACTCCTCCCTCCGAGAGGAGCTTTGCCTGCCGTTCAATCTCATAGGTAATCGCCTTTTCCACCGCACGAAACGAGTTGAGATTCTTCACCTCCACCTTCGTGCCAAGAGGGGCTCCTTCAGGCGCGACCGACACATTCGCCTCAACCCGCATCTCCCCCTTTTCCATTTGTGCGTGAGAGGCCCCGAGCGTGCGCAGGAGAATTTGGAGCTCTCGCGCAAATGCTGCTGCCTCCTCTCCGGAACGAATAACCGGCTCAGTCACGAGCTCCATCAAGGGCACCCCTGCCCGGTTATAATCAAGGAGCGTCACTCCCTCTTTCTCATGGACGGATCGCGCCGTGTCTTCCTCTAAATGGATACGCCGGATTGCCACTCCCCGCAGCGACCCTCCCTGCACGAGCGGATACGCAAACTGGCTGATCTGGTACCCTTTTGGGATATCCGGGTAGAAGTAGTTCTTCCTGTCGAACTCGCTGTACTCCCACGCAAGCGACCCTCCCACCGCAAGGCCGATACGGAGGATGTGGCGAACCGCTTCCTTATTCGGCACTGGCAGCGTGCCGGGATGGGCGAGGCAGATCGGGCACACCGCGGTGTTGGGGGGGAGCGCATCGGGGTTGTTCGGACAGCGGCAGAACATTTTCGAGCGTGTCGCAAGCTCCGCGTGAATTTCGAGTCCTATCGTCGCACGAAAACCCATAGTAGTGTCGGTTAGTTCCATTGTAGCGCAGAGCCCCTTGCCATGCATCAGGGTTCACCACCCCCTCCACCTTCCCCTGCCTCAGAAGCAGAGAGATGCCGGAGGAATGCGCAGAGACCCTGCCTGAGCTGCTCGATCATCTCGGGAAAGAGGACGGACACGAAGTAGATTCGTTCCGAAGGAAGCCGGCTCACCCTTTGCGCCTCCTGCCGGAGATATTCTGCTTCAGCATCCGAAACCTCATCCCGATGGGTCAAGACGAGAATTTCCGGCCGCCGTGCGAGTGCGGGGTGGTACGCCGCAAGGGTTTGTTTGACGCTTTTATATTGATTTTCAATACCATCTCGGACAGGCGAGATAGTGTGGAGCAGTACCCTCGTGCGCTCAATGTGTCGGAGAAATCTATGGCCTAACCCCTTTCCCCGTTCGGCCCCTTCAATGATGCCGGGGAGATCAGCAAGGATAAAGGGGCGGTCTCCTGCCGGGCACTGGAGGGCTCCTAAATACGGCTCGAGCGTGGTGAAGGGATAGTTCCCCACCTTGCTCTGCGCATTGGTGAGCGCGTTGAGGAGCGTGCTCTTTCCAGCATTGGGCAGCCCAACGAATCCGGCATCCGCGATGAGCTTCAGCGTGATATGGAATACGCCAAACTCTCCCTCTGCCCCTTTCGTTGCTTGCGTCGGTGCCCGATTGACGGAGCTGACGAAGGCGGCATTCCCTCGCCCTCCTTCCCCGCCATGGAGCACCTTGATGCGCTGCCCAACCCGGAGCACCTCGTAGGTAATGCCCCGCGTCTCGTCAACCACCACCGAACCGACGGGAACTTCGATCACTACATCACGCCCGTCTGCTCCCCGTTTTCTGTTTCTCCCTCCCGGCGCTCCATCGCCCGCCCGGAAGTGCGGATGA
>WFWM01000059.1 GCA_015491145.1 Patescibacteria group bacterium
AGAACTTGCGGCCCCGGCTTCGCGCCAGCCCCAAACCTTCGGTTTGGGCTCAGTTCGAGTCCCTCCTGCCTCACACCGCAGCCCTCGGCAAGGCTCCGCCTTGCCTTCGGTGCGCTGTGGGCAGGGGGGGACTCGAACCCCCACGGTGTCCCACGTGGTCCTAAGCCACGCGCGTCTACCAATTCCGCCACCTGCCCGCAAGACGCATTTTGCCACAGCTTCCCCTTCTCACCAACTCTTGCTTTCCCTGCTACCTAGATACTTGGTACTATTGCAGTAGTCGATTATCCCATAGGGCCCCTTGCCTACCAACACTCCTCTATGCCAATCACGCCAGAACTCCTCACCTACATCCAGCAGCGCCTTGCCCAAGGCACGTCCAAAGAAACGATTACCACAGAACTCTTGAGCCGGGGGTGGCAACGCACCGATGTGGAGGCAGCGTTTGCTTCTCTTGCGCAGGCGCATCCGACGAACACGACGAGCGCAACAGACGCTCCTCACTCTTTTCTCGCAGGATCGGGTGCGGGAATGGGGTCAGGTTCTCTCCCTGGGGTCTTCTCCCTCGTGAAGGCGGCATTCGCTACCGTGCGGGAACGGCTCGGCACTCTCATCCTCCTCAGCCTCTTCTTCCTTCTCCTGCAGGGTGCACTCTACCTGCTCCTCGCCTCCTTTTCATTTGTCGGCGGCTCCCTTATTGGTATCGTTACACTCTTTCTCAGCGGCCTGCTCTCAGTGATCCTTTCGTTCCTTTTGAATATTTGGAGCCTTGGGACGCTCCTCTACGCCATCACCACTCCGAAGGAACAGCTCCGTTTCTGGAGCACAGTAAAAAACGGTGTGCGCATCCTCGTCTCGCTCGGTTGGATCACTGTGCTGCAGGGGGCCCTCGTCCTTACCGGATTCCTCCTTTTCCTCATTCCGGGCATTCTCTTTCTCACATGGTTTGCGTTCGCCCCGTTCGCGCTCATTGAAGACAGTCAGCGCGGCATCCGCGCACTGCTTGTGAGTAAGGCGTACGTGCAGGGGAATACCCTGCGTATCCTTGGGCGGCTGGTAGCGCTCGCTCTTTCTGTGCTCGTCGTTGGTGCACTTCTTGCAATAGCGCTCTGGCTCGTATTCCTCCTCTTCCCAATGGTGTTTGCTCTCAACAACTACCCCCTCCCGGCAGGCTTGGCAACAGGTCTCGTGAGTGGAGGCTACCTCATCTGGCTGCTCCTCGCCCCTCTCCTCAGCGCCGTCGTCGCTGCCGGTATCTTCCACCTCTACCGAGCACTCAAGGCGCTCCACGGTAACCGCATTCCTGAAATCTCTACCGCACAGCAGCGGGGATGGAGCGCGTTTGCCCTCATTGCCCTCCTCATCATCCCGCTCTTCATCATCGCGCTCCCCGTGTTCCTCTCGTTCCAACAGGCCCATCAACGCGTTGAGCAAGCGAGGCAAGAAGTTGACGAAAAGTTTCAAGCGCTGGAAGAGATGCTACGAGAAACGAACCCATAGCCTTGATCGAGGCTGCATCACAGTATGGATTTCCTCTTCTCTCTCCTCTTCCCTCTCTACGGCATCGCATGGGTCGTGCTTCTTTTCGCTATCCCTGTCATTGCGCTTCGCATCATATGGATCATCGTGCGGTGGCTGGTACAAAAAGGGAAAATCCTCATACGGGTTGCCGATGATCCAAGCGCCATACGCCACCTCCTTCGCGCAAAGCAAGATCTAACAGCAGAATCAACACCACGCTCCGTTGCTGCGCTCGAGCAACGCATTGCGCTTTTGGAGGAACGGCTCGCACGTATTGAGCAGCAACTTTCCCAAACGGGAAAGGTAGAAGTTTCTGCCCAACCGCCCCTTGAGGCTCCCACACCTGGAGCAGCGCACTCTGACACCATTGCCGCACAAGGTGCCTCTCCCGCTCCCACACCTCACTCAACTCACCCAGTCGAACCCCCGGTTCCCCTCCCTCCAACGAGCGATGCTGGTGCTGACCATCCTCCCGCTCCCTCACCGTCCCAACGCCTCCTCCAATGGCTTGCAGAGGATTGGCTAATGAAGGTGGGAGGCGTGTTCCTCATTTTGGGTATCGGGTGGTTCCTCGCTGCCACTTACCAATACATTCCGCTTGAGGCACGCATTGCCCTCGGCCTTCTCGCCGGTGCGGGCGCAATGGCGGGAGGTTGGTGGCGTCTTCGCTCCGTGCTGATTCAGGGAGAAATCCTGATGGGTATTGGCAGCGCCATCGTTCTTCTCACACTCGCGTTTGCCCGCTTCGCTGAAGCGCTCTTCACCCCCTTGAGTGCACTCAGCGTGATGGCGCTCACCGTCGCTACGGTTGCGCTCGCAAGCCTCCGCTCCGGCCGCTCACTACTCCTGTTGTGGGCGGTAGAACTTGGCGCAATCGCTCCCTTTCTCACCAACTCGCCGTTCTACAGCCCTTCCACCCTCTTCCTCTACCTCCTCGCGCTCAGTGCCGGATCCCTGTGGCTCGCGGCGATTCGCGGATGGCACGAGGTGTCCTTTGCCGCCATCCTTGTAGCAATCCTCTATTCGCTCTTTGCGATGGCAATGGGCATCCCCGAGGAAGAACGGGCTCTCCTTCTCATCCTCTCATCGCTCCTCGGCGGAGCTTTCTTCCTCAGCCACACGCTTGCCCGCACTCCATCCCGATGGCGCCAAGTGCTGAATCTCGCTATGGCGCTTCTTAATGGCATCTTCCTTGCCAGCTGGGTTTGGCACCTTGCTGATCCACCGCTCCAGACCATGCTCTTTCTTGCGTGGGCGCTCGTCTTTTCGGTCGGAGGGACTCTCCTGAGCCATATACGGAACGAACTCGAACCCTTTCTCCTCTACCTCGCCAACGCATTCGCCTTCACCCTCGCAGCCGGCACCTCCCTCCTTGAAGGTCCTACTCTCGCGCTCTTCTACCTTGTGGCAGCGGCACTCCTCCCAATCATTGCCTATACGGTTACAGGTGCTCCCCTCATAGCCGCAAAAGCCACTGTCGCCATGGGGCTTCCTCTCCTTGCCGGGGCCCCTTACCTCACGAGCTGGCGATGGGAGGAGGAGCCAGCCGCCTCCTTCCTCGTACTCTCTTCCACAGCAGTGGCGCTCGGCGGTCTCGCCCTCTTCCTGCGCCACATCGCACCACAGGAAAAGAAACCAGATGGTGTCTCCTACCTCCGCCGCGCGCAATTGATCCTCTCTTTCCTCGCTTCCTTCTACCTCCTCGTCGTCTTATGGCAGACTCCCTTCCTCTACCTTGGCAATGAGTGGGGCGTTGCCGTGAGTATGGTGCTCTACACCATTCTCGGGAGTGCCGCCTACCTCGGGGGAACCCTACTCGCCTCCCGTCCTGTTCGATGGTGGGGCATTGGGGTGCTCTTGTTTGTAATCGTCCACCTCATTGTGGTAGAGGCGTGGGTCATGCCGCGGTACGCCCGCATCGCCACCTTCGTTGCCGTAGGGCTCCTCCTCATTGGAAGCCCGATGCTGGATAGAACGCTCCGGCAACGTTTTGTACACCATAAAGACAGAAGCAGCGTATGACGTCCCCTTTGCGATACTCCTCCCTCTCCCGCCAAAGAAAGCTTGTGGTGGAATGGGTAACCCTCCTTCTCCTTCCACTAATCTTGCTTCCGTCTGCCGCGGTTGCCTCCCATACCTCCCGTCCATTCCAACCTCCTGAACCAGCACCACTCACGGTACCAAACGAATCTCCACAGTTCCGTCAGCTCGTCGCGCCATTCCGTTATCGGGCGACCGTCGTTATTCCCCCTTCTCCCCTCCCCACCGTTTACGATATCCGTCTGCCCACCAACTACGCAACGCCGGAGCGATATGCGCCGTTCATTGCCGCCTACCTCACTTCAGAGGAACGCTTCCTCGTGACTTCGCCAGTGTTCCTCACCCTCCTCCCTGAAGAGCCGACATCCATCATGTTGACCCACACAAATCCGTCCTTCCGCTACGATGGAGGAAAGGCGTGGTGGCTCCTCGATGGAAACCCAGAAAGCGTGTTTGAAGCGCCAGCTCCTCGCGATCCGGCAAATCCGGCGAGCCTCACTATTATGGTTTGGTTTCCATCCCCTATTACCCTTAGCGAATTCTCCGTTTCTCTCGACCGCAACACGCCGCTCCCATCTACCGTTCGCGTAGAGGCGTGGGATGAGGAAAAGCAAGCGTGGGATTCGCGCCTTTCTGCGAAAATGCGGAGCGCTACCGTGCGGTTTCCGATGGCAACCAGCAACCGGTGGCGCATCACCTTCACCCATACGCAACCATTGCGGATTCGCGAACTTATCTTCCCGCAAGAGCCTTCTCCCGCGCACGCACCGTCCATCCATGCCCGAGTGTTGGTGCCACCCTCTGCGACTTCACAACCAGCAAATACGCCCCTTTCCCTCGAAGTGTACTTTGGTGCTCACCGAAAGCCCACGAGCACCCTCCCGGTGTGGAAGCCGTTGGAGCGACAGCAGCAAGTACGGAAAATTACCGTAGGACGACCCGAACCAAACCCGTGGTTCCAACCCAACGATCGTGATGGCGATGGTGTCCCGGATCTTCGCGACAATTGCCCCACCGTCCCGAACCCGGATCAGGAAGACCGCAACGCTAATCGCATCGGCGACGCCTGCGAGGATCCAGATGCCGATGGTGTCCTTTCTGCGAAAGACAACTGTCCTGCCGTGCCGAACCCTTCCCAACAAGATGTGGATGGTGATGGAAAGGGCGACGCGTGCGACGGCTTCGACAACCGCCTCCTCGCACGACTCCCGTGGGTTGAATGGGGAGCACTTGGTGTGGTGCTGGGTGTGCTCATTGTTTTAACCTTCCTGATGCTGCGCCAGAAAGCCCAACTCGGTCTGAGCGACGCTTCCTCTCGAGAATCCCAACCGACCCCCCAAAACGAAAACGGGAATGAGTGAGCAGGCGTCGTCACTCTTTGAGGAAGATAGTGTAGTCTCGTGGATCCCAGTAGCCGGCTCCCTCCCCCCAGCCGGAGCAACAGGCAGGGCGCTCGTTCCTCGGACACATCGACGTTATCTCACACACCGCGTAGAGCACCGCGTAGGTTCCTTGGCATCCGCATGGGTTGGTAACACGCATATACCGATAACTGCACTCCCGCCACTTGCGAGATCCGCCTGTTGCATTCCCTACAATGACATCCGGATACTGCTCCACCGGCACCTTCGTGAGGTACCCGCCATCAACGAGTGGCTGGAGGAATGGGTCATTGGCACCGTTGAGCAGGCTTCCCCCGTCCCAATTCCACCAGCACCCTTGGTCCCCATTGTCGGTGTTGTCGGGGTACTGGCCATGGTCTGCGTAGTAGAGATCGAGCGCCTTGCGAATCTCGTTGAGATCGGCAATGCGCCGGGTATCCCGCGCCTTCGCCCGCACCGAGTTCACCGAGGCAAAGACGATGGAAGAAAGCAACCCAATAATGGCGATCACCACAAGTAGCTCGATGAGCGTGAAGCCCCGCAGGTACTGCAGTGTTCGCCCCATACTTTTTCCCCACCATCCTATTTCCCCACCTTCGCAAGCACCCCGGCCGTTCGCAATGAGAAGATGGTATCCTCGATGAGCTGCCGCACGCGCTGCGCGCATCCCGCAAAGGTTGCTCCAGGGGAGGTGGCGTGGTGATCTACCACTCCCTTGAAACGCGTCTGAGCTACCGTCGGTTCAAATTGAGCCTCCTTGTTTCTCACCGCCTCTGCAAGCGGCGCAAGCACATAAAGCGCTTTTTCAAGCACTATGTAACACTCTCGAATACTGCGCTGTTGCTCTTCGGTGAAGCCCTTGTTGAACCCTTCCTCGAGGGATGCCCGCAGCTCCTTCGCCGCCTCCAGCACCGCGTGGAATACGCTGTCCCATTGTTGCGCCTCAGGCCCCGTGTCCCTCAGGTCGTAGCCTATCTCCTGCACCGCTTTCTCAAGCGCTGCAGCAGCCCCAATAGGGCCACTCTTCGACTCCCGTCTCTCACCAGGTCCTCTCTCCGACATAGGCCGCTTGCTTAGCGGTCGATCGTCCTTGGTTCCTCCGTTATCTTCTCCTTCTTCTTCACAAGGATACCATGATCCTTGAGGAACGCCTCAAACTCTTCCCGCTCCATTGTCTCTACCTCCATCAAATGGCGCGCGAGCGCATCGAGTACCTCCCGATGCTTCTTGAGCACCGCCTCTGCCCGTGCGAGCGCTTCCCGCACGATGCGCTCCACTTCCGCATCAATGGCTGCCGCCGTTCGCTCGGAAACCTCGCGCTCCATTGGTACAAATCCGCCTTGCGCCCGCATTGGGAGAGGCTCACCAGCAAGTGCAATTGGCCCGATTGCTTCGCTCATTCC
>WFWM01000060.1 GCA_015491145.1 Patescibacteria group bacterium
GTGGAGCTTAGCCCCCACAGTCTAACTCCCGCGCTCTTGACCTTCCGGCATTCGGAGTTTGATAGGAGTGACGAGGTTTCCCCCTATTCACTCCTTCCAGTGCTCTACCTCCGGAAGGGAACACGCGAGGCCAGCCCTAAAGCTGTTTCGGAGAGAACCAGCTATTACCGGGTTCGATTAGCTTTTCACTCCTTACCACAGGTCATCCGAGGATATTGCACAATCCACCGGTTCGGGCCTCCTCCCACCTTTCGGTGGGATTCACCCTGCCCATGGCAAGCTCACCCGGCTTCGGGTCTTATGGATACCCCCTGCCGCCAAAGGCGGCTACGCCCTGTTCGGACTCGCTTTCGCTCTGCCTCCGGGGGTTCACCCCTTAGACGAGGGATATCCATAAACTCGCCGGCTCATTCTTCAATAGGCACGCCGTCACCCGTCCGAAGACGGGCTCCGACTACTTGTAGGCATACGGTTTCAGGTCTCTTTCACCCCCCTCCCGGGGTACTTTTCACCTTTCCCTCACGGTACTGGTGCACTATCGGTCTCAAGGTGTATTTAGCCTTGGGTGTGAGTTCACCCTGCTTCAGTCAGGCTCGTCGTGTCCCGACCTACTCAGGAGTAGCAACAAGGGAGGGAGCAGGTATTCGCGTACGGGGCTATCACCCTCTCTGGCCCACCTTTCCAGGTGGTTCTGCTTACCTGCTCCTTGGTAACTCCCCTCCCTTACGGGACGTTGCTATCCTACAACCCCAAGGATGGCCGAAGCCTTCCTTGGTTTGGGCTCCTTCCCTTTCGCTCGCCGCTACTGAGGAAATGCCGCAGTGGTGCTCCTCCCTACCCCTGTAAGGGCGGAGCAGGAAGGGACACCACTTTGTTGGTCTCTTTTCCTCCGGGTACTGAGATGTTTCACTTCCCCGGGTGCGCCTCCGTAGGCGTTACCCTACGGATACCCAACCTCTCAGTTGGGTGGGTTTCCCCATTCGGAGATCGCCGGATCAACGGTTGCTTGGCACCTCCCCGACGCTTATCGCAGCCTTGCCACGTCCTTCATCGCCACCTTGAGCCTAGGCATCCACCGTATGCCCTTGTTGAGCCTGCAGCGTAAGTGCGGCTCAAACACCGCATTGGTGTGTCCTCGCGGCCTCATCGCTTCCTCTCACCAGGAAAGAAGCGATTTGGCTCGCTTGGTGCTGCCCGCTCCTTCGCTCCGCGCTGTAAAGCGGCACAGGAGCAAAGGGCGAGCTTACTGCGTCTTGGGTTTTCAAGGTGCTGCCTTTGGGCACGAAAAAACCGCCTCGGTGGGCGGCACAAACACACGACCCCTCGCGTGCTGTGCCGCTACCCTTCTTCTTGCTGCCGCGTGCCCATAAGGTGCCAAGTAGTATAGGCGCCATCCTCCCGCTTGTCAAGCGAGCGGATGAGGAAGCAGTCCAGACGGAGAACCCTTCTGCAAATCGCGTTGCTCACGCAGGGATTCCGTATGCCGCACCCCCAATTGCTACGCACCACTCTCTCTTGCTCCCTCCTCTTCCGTAGAAGCAAGGAGCTCCTGTACCTCCTCTCGTGAGAGCCTCGCCATCTCCTCGGGGAGTGTCCCTTCAGCTGCTTGCGTGATGGTCTGGGCAATATGGCCCGCCACGAGGCGAGCTGCATCCTGCACCACCGCAAAGGCAGTGTGAGCGAACACCTCCGGAAAATCTGGAAAATGCGTCGACAGCGCCTGCAGGAACGCCGCTTCATCCCCTGCCACCATCGCTCTCGTTGCTTCTTCAAAGAATGCTTCTGCCTCTTTCGGGTGCGCCTCGGCAAGGGCGCCGATTGCTTTGAGGAATACCGTGTCGGCAAGGTTTGCCAACGTCTCAGCCCGATCTTCCTGCGTCGCATCCTCAAGGCCAAGCGCTGCAAAGAGCGAGGCGATGCCGTAGGCGAGCTCTTCCTTCAATTGGGTAAACTCAGGGGGGAGGGAAGAGAAAGTCGCAGCTGCGCGATCGGCAAGAGTCATACACGCATCACACTACCTGACTCGTTGGTGCCGCAAACGAAAGCGCCACTCTCGGGTGGGTAAGAAGGAAGGTGAGGAATTGCTCCATTGTGCCATTTGGGTGCATTGCTTGGAAGTTGGACAGGAGCTTCTCCAAATCGACCGTTGCCGGTCCGTTGACACCTCCCTCGAGCTCGAGTGCGGCAAGCCAACTTTTCACAATTCCCTCGAGCGCTCTTCGCAACACCTGCGCCTCCTCATAAGACACATCGCCCCAGAAGAGCCAGCTTTCAAAATCGTGGAACAACTCCTCGAGGGCTCCCGACTCGGGGGGAATTTCGAAACGCAAACCGACGCCTGCCGGCACCAGCGCTTCCGGCCTCAGCGACCGAAACTCTTCCGACGCAAGGAGCTGCATCACCGCCTCCTTTCCTTCTCCTGCTGGCGCCCCCACCTCCTCAACAAACTCCAGTGCTCGCTCATACGAAGGATTCTGCTGCAGCGCCTGGAACAACTGCTCCACTTTCTCCGCACCCAGCGGTGACGACAGTGAGGGATCAGATGTGCTACCCCACTCCTCCACCGGCGGTGCTGCCCCCTCTTCCTCTGACGAATATTGGGAATGGAGTGGGGCGTCTTCCACATTTGCAAGGGTTCGCTGTGGACCAAGCGGTGCATCTTCAACATTCGCGAGAACTTGCTGCGAAGCATCCTCCTCTATCGTTACCTGCGCCTCTGCTGTTGGAGCGGGAGGAATCGGCTTCGGCTCCGGTACCTCAGGAGGAGCAGCAATCTCCTGTGGAATATCCTTCTCCAAGAGGTCAGCGAACAGCCGGCCCACTTGCAGTGTGTCGCCCGGCAAAATCAGGTCAGGGTTGCCGCTTCGGATGCCAACTTCTCTCAGATACTCCGGCGCAACATCATCCTTGAGGCGCTCGACAATGCCCCCCACGATCGCCTCACGTAGTTGCGAATTCATTGTCGGGAAGCGGTCCTCTACCGCATGGCGCAAGATGTCCCATAGTGTATCGCCTTCCCGCACCTCCACTTCGCCCAGTGTGGCAAGCTGCTCCTGCACAGCATCCCGCACCTCAGGGGAAAGTGCGCTCCAGCTGTGCGCTTCCTGAAGGGAAGAAAAGCCCGGCGCCACCTCCAACCGAGTTCCCTCATTGCCGAGCGGCGCATCCCCCACATTCGCAAGAACCTGTTGTGAGGTTCCTTGGCGACCAAGCGGTGCATCTTCAACATTCGCGAGAACTTGCTTGGTGGGAGCCTGCTGGGAGACAATTGGAGCATCCTCCGCATTCACCATTCCTCGCTCCTGCGAGAGCGCCTCCGCCGAGCCCGCAGAGGCAGTGGCAGACGTATCTCCCTCCTCAGCAGGAGGAAAGGGCGAGGAAGGAATCTGCCCCACCTCACTCTCACCAGACACATCATCTACTGAAGGCGGCACCTCGTAGCGCAACGCGTTGCCCGCACCGCTACCTGTCAAAGGCGTCGTCTCGACCATCTCACCGATGCCCTGAGGCATTTCGAGAGGAAGCGCCGTGATCACTTCCCCTGCCGCTCGTCCCAATCCGGCACCACCAACGAGTGAGCCGAGCAGCCTCCCCAATGCCTCCTCCTGCTTTGCCTGCTCGGAAGCTTTGAGCGTTTGCTCTACCACGCTTGCGATGCTTGTGAGCTGATCCCGGATTTGCTGTTCTTGCCCGCTCCCCATTGCGGCAACAATTTCTTGCTCCGCCAATACTCTCCTCCTTTCCTGTAGCGCCCCAAGCGCCTGCGAGGCAGCCCCGAGCTTTCTGCCAAGCCATGCGCCCACCTTCCCTCCCAATGCAGCTCCAGCCATGCCAGCGACCGCTCCACCCACTGCCGCTGCAGCCCCGAGCGGGCCGGCAAGTGCTGCGCCAAGCGCAGCACCTCCTACAATACGCAGCACGCGTGCCACCTTCTTCCACTTCTGGATTGAGCGGGCAGCCTCCGGACTCATTGCCCCGCCAATCCCGCGCATTGCCGCCACAAACCGCCGGAATCCTCGCCGGAGTAAGCCTCCTTTATCAACTGCCTGAAGCCGCGCCTCCACCACCTCCTGCGCCTGCCGCAGACCCTCTCGGGACGCACTCACTGCCGCAGCTCCCAACAGCCTCCCCACCACCCGCAGTCCTTCCTGCGGCGGCACGCCTTCTGCCTCCACCGCAAGCTCTGCAGTACCGACCTTTCCACGCTCCACCGCACGACGGAGTATTTCCTTAATACCCGCTGGACCCACCGAAACGACAAGCTGCTCCAATGCGATACGCGAAAGGATAGCTTCCGCATCCCGCTCGAGCCGCTCGCGTTCAGACTCTGTGACGGATGGTTCCTTCAGGCGCTTAGCAAGCGCTTCCAGCATCCTCTGCTGCTCAGCCGGCGCCTTCGTGAGATCCGGCAAGCCGTGACGGTTGCAGTACTCAAGCAGGTTTCGCAGCTGCCACCGCGCGACACTTGCAAAGAATGCTTCCCGTGCCTCACGGTACGCTTCGAGCGCTTCTGCGACACCCGCATCTTGGTTCGCGAGTGCTTCTACATCCACGCTCGACTTCAGCGCCACTTGAAAGATGGTGCGCTTATCACGAAG
>WFWM01000061.1 GCA_015491145.1 Patescibacteria group bacterium
GGGTTGGTACATTAGTGAAAATTGCGATAGATCGACACTATCGGAAATTCACACACAGCTCGGCCACATAAAGATGGGTTCACCACGATGCATCGTTTTCATGTCGGCCACGAAGAAGGCCGCTTGGTGCAGCTCGCCCACCACTGGCGCACCATCCGGATCGCCTCGCTCCCGTAGCGCTTGATGAGCGGTGTGCCTACCTCGATGATGAGCTGGTCGCTCTGGGGGAGAGGAGCGAAGATGCGCGCCGCTTCCTCGATGGTGCTGTTGCGGGCGATTTGAAGCTAGCGCTTCTTGCGGTTGAGCCGGGGGCTAGGCACAAAAGGTGTGGTGTCAAGTGAGGCTGCTGCTGCTGATTTCTGCGCGCGAAGTGTATTGCCAAAAGAAGTATTGCCAAAAGAAGAGTTCTGGTGCGCGCGCCTGGACTCGAACCAGGGACCTTCCGGGTGTAAACCGGACGCTCTACCAACTGAGCTACGCGCGCTCTGATGCAACTTTGCCACAGACTCGCGAAAAAAGCGAGAATTAGCGAAGTATCGTAGTATGAGATAGGAGATGATGGTTATTGCAGTATGAAAGAAGAAACCCCATCCGTTTTGTTCAACTCTCCCAACGCGCTCATCGTTGCGAAACCGAGGGGGTGGGAGGTGCACCCTCGTGCGGGAGGACCGCTGGAGCAGACGATTGCTGGGTGGGTAGTGAAGCAAGCGCTCGTTCCTCCCACGGTGGGAGAGCTGCAGGTCGACCGGGACCGACGCGCGAGCGTGCTCCGACCCGGCGTAGTGCATCGGCTCGACAGGGAGACAACAGGTGCCCTCATCCTCGCTAAGACGCCGGAGGCGTACAAGTTCTTCAAGCGGCAGTTTCGCGAGCGAACGGTGCGCAAGGAGTATTTCGCGCTCGTGTGGGGACGGATGGCGGAGGTGCGCGGGAGCATCTCCTTCCCCATCGCTCGCGTGCGAGGACATCCAACGAAACGGAGGGCGCTCCGATTGCGAAAGGAAGCCTCAGGGGGCAGGCAATGGAGCGCCCATACGGAGTGGGTACGCATTGCGGAAGGAGCAATCAGTGGTCGTCCGGTGTCGCTCCTGCGCGTGGTGCCGTTTACAGGGAGGACGCATCAAATTCGCGTGCACTTCGAAGCAATCGGCCGCCCCATCGTCGGGGATCCGCTGTACCGCCAAGGGGCTCCGCGGGAGGCACCTCCATTACCGCTCGCGCTCCACGCATGGCGCCTCTCAATCCGGCTGCCGAGGCAGCAGGAGGCGTCCGTCTTTTCGGCGCCACTGCCACCGGATTGGCCTCCTGCCGCCGGCATCGATATCGCCTCGCTCGTTCAGAGAGGGTAACGGTGTCGTTCTTGCGGAGATGCCCTTGCTGTGGTATCGTCCGCGCCGTATGTCCGACATTCGTCAGGCGACAGCAAGTAGGACGCCGGTTGCCGTCGAGGAGCGCAAGCGGCTTCGCATTACGCCGGGCGACACGGTGCGGGTGTGGCAGCGCATCGAGGAGCGCGGGAAGACGCGGCTGCAGGCGTTTGAGGGGCTCGTCATTGCGGTGAAGCATGGGAAGGAAATTGGCGGCACCTTCACCGTGCGTCGGGTTTCCGGTGGTTACGGGATTGAACGCATCTTCCCGCTCTACTCGCCGCTCATTGATCGCATCGAGGTGCTTCGGCGCACCAAGGTGCGCCGCGCGAAGCTCTACTTCGTGCGCGAGAAGACCTCCAAGGCGCTACGCCGCCTGTTGCGCCGCACCTCGCTTGTGCAGGAAAGCACGGTGAGTGAACAGGAGCGGAAGAAGGAGAATGCGGAGACAGACAACAAGTCGGCTGATAACGAAGCGACTTCTCAGGAGATCACCCAAAAATAAGAGCAAGAATACCCTCCTTGCTTTTGAGGTGAAGGGTCCCTGTGCCTTGTTTGGTTTGGGCACTTGGGGAGCAATTCAGAGGTGCGCAGGAGAGGACTTGAACCTCCACGGGGCTAGGCCCCACTACCCCCTCAAGGTAGCGCGTCTACCAGTTCCGCCACCTGCGCTCTACCAATGAGTGTAGCGTATTTTAGAGGGGCCCTCAAGGAGGTGTGGTATAAGA
>WFWM01000062.1 GCA_015491145.1 Patescibacteria group bacterium
CTGGCTTGGTGTGCGTGGCAACGACGACGGCTCCCGTGCCGTTTGTGGCACGGGCAACTTCCAGTGAGGCGCTCTTGGGGGTCGTCTCCACGGAGCCGGGCGTGCTCCTTGGCGGCTTTGGCGGAGAGAAGCTCGTCGCCTACGAGCAGGTGCCGGTGGCGCTTGCCGGACGGGTGCCGGTGGTGGTGAACGCCGAAGGGGGGAGCATTCGGCCCGGCGACTACATCACGCTTTCCTCACAGCCGGGGGTGGGAACGAAGGCGACGACGAGTGGCTACGTGGTGGGGCGCGCGCTCACCGGCTGGGAGGTGGGGACTTCGACGCCACCTACCGCCACCTCAAGTGTGCTCGTGTTCGTTGAACCACGCTACGCTTTCGTTGCCCCACACTTTGCCATTACAGCAGCCGGCATTGGGATTGGCACCTCTTCGCCTGCCTACCCGCTCCATATCGTCCGATCCGATGGCGGCGGCGTGGCAGGGTTTACCGACGCAAACGGGACCTGTGTCGTGGCACCAACGAGTGGCGGATTGCTGTGTTCGTCGGACAAGCGCCTCAAGCAGGACATTACCGCTTTGGACGCGGAAGACTTGCTCAACCGTCTCCTGCAGATTCGGCCTGTTGCGTTCCGATGGAACAACGAGGCAACCTCGAGTCCACGCCACCTTGGGTTCCTCGCGCAGGAAGTGCAAGAGGTGTTCCCCGCGCTCGTTCGCACCTTGCCGGATGAGACGCTCTCTCTCAACTACAATGGCTTTATTCCACTACTCGTTGCGGCGGTGCAGGAGCACGAGCGCACCCTCGCGCCGCTGCGGGAGGCGTTCGCTTCTTCCACCGTGCTCGCAGACCTCGCGGCGCTCTCGAAAGGAGACTCATCGCAGAGCATTCCTCAATGGTTCAGCGAGGCGGTGCGCCGCGTCATTGCCGCCAACCTCGGCTGGCTCCGACAGCAGCTTGGGGTTGCTCCCGCCGCGAAGACTCCCGCGCTCCAAGGTGGCAGCCAGCCGTTGCGGGGCGTAACGCTGCTTGACGAGGTGACGGGGGAGCCGTACTGCCTGCGGGTGCGCAACGGTGCGGTCGTCGCGACGGCAGGGGCGTGCGGCGCAAACGTTGGGCAATCGAACAATGAGGGAACTGACGAGGCAGGAGACCTTGCTGCCGCAGCGGCTGGGGGAGAGTCTGAGGAGGAAGCGGATACACAGCCGCCGACGCTGCAGGTAGTGGGGAACAACCCTGCGGTGGTGCCGGTTGGAGCGCGCTACCGCGACCTTGGTGTCATCGTCACAGACAATGTGAGCCACAACATCGGCTACAAGGTGTTCGTGGATGGAAAGGAGGTGGAGCAGGTGCGCATCGACACTTCTCAGCCCGCACGCTACCGCATCACCTACGAGGCGACCGATGCGGCAGGGAATGTCGGACGGGCATTCCGGGAGGTGATCGTCGTGGCGGAGGGAGATGGATCGGCAATGGACACTTCAGAAGGGGGAGCGAGTGACGCTGCAGCCTCAGGGACTGCTTCCGGAGAAGAGCAACATGCGGGGGAAAGCGGCGGGGGAACCCAAGGAGGCGATGCGTCGTCTGGAGATGAGGGCGGATCCCCAGCTACAGGAGATGGAGCGACCACTCAGCTGGAGGCAACGGAAGGTGCGGGAGGAAGCCTAGAAACTGCAGATGCGATGGCAGCAGATGGCGAGGCGGAATCCTCGGACGAGGCGGTTCTCATGGGTGGCGAGGCGGGGAATGGTGCTGACGACGATGCTGCAGGCGCAGTAGCGAGCGGGGAGGAGGGGAATACAGCCGAGGAAGAGTAAGGTTATTGTATGGTGCGGGTGCGGAAGCTGCTAACCCCCTTTGAACGAACCCTCATTCTGGCAGGTCTCGTGGGTGGCGCTATTCTGCTTTCTTTCCTGCCGGCGTGGGGATGGGTGAGTGTAGAGCAATGGGTGGTGCTCTGGAACAATGCGACCGGCTCTTCCCTGAAGAACGGGCTCGTTGGCTACTGGCCAATGGATGCCGATACGCTGGATACTACCAATACGACGGCGGAGGTACGCGATGCTTCTGGCAGCGGCAATCACGGAGATTGGGTGAACCATTCGCTTACGACCGCTGCCGGGGTGCGTGGCCAGGCGCTCTCGTTCGATGGGGTTGACGATTACGTGAGCGTTTCCGACGACCCTTCCCTCAACTTCACCGGCGCCTTCTCCGTCTCGGCGTGGGTCTACAGCAACGGTAACCAGAATGCCAATGTGGTGGCGAAGCACCAATCGGCATACACCTACGGACCTTGGCGCCTGCAGACGAACGCCGGGAATTCGTCCACCGTCTACCTCTTCACCGTTGGCAATATGACGGATACAGAGTGGCACGCAACAGGTCCGGAGCAGACAGGGAACGACGGGCAGTGGATCCACCTCGTCGGCGTGTTTCGGCCGGGACAGGCGGTTGAGCTCTGGCAAGATGGCCAGCTCGTGGCGCAGAACACCTCCAATATCCCCTCTTCTCTCCCTACAACTTCTAACCCTCTCATAATCGGGGCTCGCCACACGCAAGGAGGGGGCATTGCCGAATTCTTCAACGGCCTCATCGACGATGTCCGCGTGTACAACCGCGCCCTCTCGCCGGAGGAGGTGGAGGAGCTGTATGCCCTCGGTTCTACGAAATCCCGCCTCGAGGTGCAGTCCCGCCCGATTGCACCTCCCTCAAGCCTCGCAAACGGCCTCCTCCTCCACTGGACCATCGATGGTGATGCTGTTGACCTCACCAATGCTTCAGCGGAAATTCGGGATACCTCCGGCAACAACCTCAACGGCGACTGGCGCAACCACGCAAGCACCCTCGCTCCCGGTGTGCTCGGCCAAGCGGTGGAACTCGACGGCTACAACGACGACATCTCCGGCGGCAGCCCCGCCTCCCTCGACAACCTTGCCAACTTCACCTACGCCGCATGGATCCGCCTTGACGCCTACGCGAGCGACTTTATGCCCATTATGGGCAAAGGCGTTGGCACCGGCGCAAATGCGACGAAGCGCTTCCTCGTCAACAGCGGTGGTGGTTGCACGGGCGGCGACGGTTCCACAAACGGTTGCATTGAGATAACGATCAATACCACCGGGGCAGAGCGCGTTGCCTTCACCCCCGCTGGCACCATCAAACCCGGCCAGTGGTACCATGTGGCCGTCACCTACCAGTCCGGCACCGCGCCCCGCATCTTCGTGAATGGCACAGAGGCAACCTACCTCTCACAGTCTGCCGGCAGCGGCACCGACGCTGACGAGTCGACCGGACCCTTCCTCGTCGGCTCGTGGAACCACGACGGATCCCTTTCCCCCGGCGGCGCCGGCTGGTTCAACGGCCTCATCGACGATGTCCGCGTGTACAACCGCGCCCTCTCGCCGGAGGAGGTGGAGGAGCTGTATGCGTTGGGGAGAAAGTGAGGGGGTGTTGTGTGGTACCGTGGTAGGAGGATGCTCGTTTAGCAGGAGGTAAGAGGCAAACCTATGGTGATTCGCGTTGCGGTTAATGGATTTGGGAGAATTGGCAGGGCATTCGTGCGGGAGGCAATCCTGCGGCCGGAGTTGGAGATCGTTGCCGTCAACGATCTTGGGGACCCAGAGAACCTCGCCTATCTCTTTCAATACGATACCGTCTACGGACGATTTTCGCAGCCCGTTCGACTTGTGAGAGAGGAGGAGACAACGGCACTCATTGTGGGATCGCATCGCATAGTGATGCTCAATGAGCGGGATCCGACGCGGTTGCCGTGGCGAGAGCTCGATATTGATGTGGTGGTGGAAGCGACGGGAGTGTTTGCAAGCTACGAGAAGGCACGCATGCACCTCGAGGCTGGCGCGGCGCGCATCGTCATCACTGCTCCGGTGAAGGATGAACCGCCGGCAGGGGTTCGGGGGGCAACGGTTTTGATGGGAGTCAATGAGGAAGCGCTCGCGACCTGCGACATTTCCTCCAATGCGTCATGCACGACGAATGCCGCCTCACCGGTGGTGCAAATTCTCCATGAGGCGATAGGCATCGAGCGGGCGATGCTCTCGACGGTGCACGCCTACACCGCGACGCAGCGCATCGTCGATGGACCGCATCCGAAGGATTTTCGGCGGGGGCGTGCGGCAGCGCAGAACATTATCCCAACTTCAACCGGAGCGGCGGTTGCGACCACGAAGGCGATTCGAGACCTTGAGGGGAAGTTTGACGGCGTGGCGCTTCGGGTGCCGGTGCCGGCTGGCTCCATTGCCGACATCACTTTCGTTGCAAAGCGCGCGACGAGCGTGGAGGAAATCAATGCGGCGCTGAAGGAAGCTGCCGCGACGGAACGGTGGCGCAGGGTGTTTGCGGTGACGGAAGATCCAATCGTCTCGAGTGACATTATCGGCCAGCCGTATGCGTCCATTGCGGATTTGCGTATGACGCGGGTGGTTGACGGCGTGCTCGGGAAAGTGATGGCGTGGTACGACAACGAGGCAGGGTATGTACACTCGCTCGTGGAGCATGTGGTGGCAACGGGGCGGTATGTCGCTTGAAGGGAAACGTATCGTATTGGGGAGCGATCATGCTGGCTATTTGCTCAAAGAGGCGCTGAAGGAGCGGTTGGTGCGAGAGGGGGCAACCATCGAGGATTGCGGCGCTGATCACTTGGATCCTTCTGACGACTACCCGTGCTTCGTGATTCCGGCAGCGCAGCAAGTGAGGACGCTCCGTGAGATGGGGCAGGAGGCATTCGGGATCGTATTGGGAGGCTCCGGGCAGGGGGAAGCGATAGCGGCGAATAAGGTCGCGGGTATTCGCGCGGCGGTATGGTATGGAGGAGTGTTGGAGATCGTGCGCCTTGCGCGTGAGCACAACGATGCGTGGATCCTCTCCCTCGGCGCCCGGTTTCTCACAGAAGCGGAGGCGTGGGAGGCAGTGCGCCTCTTCCTCACGACCCCCTTTTCAGGGGATGAGCGGCACCGGCGACGGCTTGCGCAGATAGCGCGATGGGAGCGAGGTGGTGGCAGCGAAGCGGTATGCGAGAGGGGGACCGAAGAAAACCGGTCGTAGTGCCAGCGGTTTTGCCGGCGAGCTACGAGGAGGTAGCGCAGGCGGCGTGCGCGCTCAAAGGGGTGGCCCCCCGCCTGCAGGTTGATGTGTGCGACGGGCGCTGCGGCAGGCAGCGCACCTGGCCTTTGGTGTACGCGCAGGAGTGGGAGGCGATTGTCCGGCAGGAAGAGGGGCTGCCGGCGTGGGAGGACATTGACTACGAGGTTGACCTGATGGCGGGCGGGGAGGAGGGGAAGCGGCTTGCGGAGGAATGGATTGCAGCCGGTGCCATGGCAATCATTTTCCACCCTTCTTGTGTGAGAGAAGCGACCGATTTAGAGGCGTTGATTGCCGCGGCACGGGAAAAGGAGGTAGAGGTGGGCATTGGGGTTCGGGTGGGAGA
>WFWM01000063.1 GCA_015491145.1 Patescibacteria group bacterium
ATGCTGGCTGCAGACTTCCGCAACGATCGCGCGGACGACCTCCTCGAGGACAGCCATCACATCAGTGTGGTCCTCAATGAACCCCATTTCCGCATCGAGCGACACGTACTCGTTGAGGTGGCGGGTGGTGGCATGCTTCTCGGCTCGGAAGACTGGCCCTACCGCATACACGCGCTCGAGCGCTCCCACCATAATCTGCTTGTATAGCTGGGGCGAAGTGGCAAGGGATGCGGGCACCCCCCGCAGGTACTGCACCGGAAACACATTTGCACCACCTTCCGCATCTCCTCCCACTATCTTGGGTGCCTGGATTTCGGTGAAGCGGCGCGCTTCGAGTGCCGCCCGATACGCCCGCACAATGGTTGCCTGAACCCGAAAGATGGCTCGTTCGCGGGGGCGCCGGGCGGTGATAGGGCGGTAGTCGAGGAGTGTCTCTATGGAAAGGTCGCCACTGTCGAGGTCAAACGGCGGCTCGGCGGGTTGCGCGAGAGGGCGAGCTTCCTCCAGCGCCACTTCCCACGCACCGAGCAGCTCATTCGGGTTGACGAGGTGCTCCGGGCGCCGATGCACGATGCCGCGGACCACTACTGGCGTCATCGGCCGAATAGTCTGGAGCACCTTGAGTGCTTCAGGAGCATCGCGGGATGCAACGCACTGGACGGTTCCCGTCGCGTCGTACAAATCGCAAAAGGCAACCTTCCCGTGGTTGCGAATTCGCCACACCATCCCTCCCAGCACGACCGGTTGCGCCTCCAGTTGGGGGATATCACCAATGAACCGCTTGCCGAAGAATGCCATACATCACGCTCTCACTTACGCATACGCGCCGGCACAGCGAGACCCACTTTCCTCCGCACCTCTGCCATAGTCTCTGTTGCGATGCGGCGAGCCCGTTTCCCTCCTTCTTGAAGAATGGTATCGACGGTTTCGGGAGATTCGAGGAGCTGCTGTGCCCGTAACCGGAACGGACGGAGACGATCCTCAATCGCGTCAACCAGTTGCTGCTTTGCCTGCGCGTACCCCACGGCGCCGGATTGATACGCACGCTCCAACGCTGCCGCCCGCTCCGGATCAACGACGTGCATAAGGTGGAGGATGGTATCTCCTTCCGTCGGCAGTGGCTGCCCTTGGGGGATAGAGCGTGTGACGATACGCCGGACTGCCGCTTCAATGGTCGCCCTATCAGCTAGCAGCGGAATGGTGTTGCGATAGCTCTTTGACATCTTCCTCCCATCGATACCGATTACAGCGGCGCGCTCCCCTTCCTCTACACGAGCCTGCGGCAGCGGGAAGGTGGCGCCGTAGGTGTGGTTGAACTTCTTTGCAATATCACGAGCCATTTCGAGATGTTGGAGTTGATCTCTGCCGACCGGCACCACCTCCCCTCGGTAGATGAGGATATCAGCAGCCATGAGGACGGGGTAAGTGAACACGCCGGCATTCACTTCCCGTCGATGTGCTCGCGCGTCTTTGTACGCGTGGGCGCGCTCGAGGAGCCCCATTGGGGTGAGCGTGCCGAGTATCCACGCGAGCTCCGTGTGTTCCGGCACCGCACTTTGGCGAAAGAGGACGATGCGATTCGGGTCGACCCCTGCCGCGAGAAAGCCGACAGCAATGGATCGCACATGTTGCTCTAACTGGTGAGGGTCGTGTTGCGATGTGAGGGCATGGTAGTCGGCAATGAAGTAGAACACTTCATCGGCAGATTGCGCGAGGGATACCGCGGGCTCAAGGAGCCCTACGAGATGCCCGAGGTGGAGGTCGCCGGTGGGCTTTACGCCAGTAACGATCCGTGCCATAGCCTCCACTCTAGCATAATGAACGGCGGTTTGAGAGGCTATGCGGACCGCTTCGATCCCACAAGGAGGTGCTCATCCCGGTGGGGATGGGCAAGGAGGAGGCGAACTGCGGCTTCCAAGTGAATGCCGCGAGACCCCTTCACGAGCACGGCGGTATGGGGGGTATGCCATTGCGGGTGGGAGAGCACGAGGTTGGCTGCCTCGTGAGCGGTGGTCACTACCCACACTTGCCGGCATCCCGCCCGCTGCGCCTGTTGGGCGATGCGTCGGGCACGCACTCCCACCGCAATCACGCAGGAAGCGCTTTGGGCAGCGTGTTCTCCTATTGCGGTGTGCGCCTGTGCCGTAGCCTCACCTAACTCGAGCATATCGCCGAGTATCGCAATCTTTCGACTCTGGGGAAGCGACGCGAGCGTCTTGAGCGCCGCACGAACTGCCACTGGGGAGGCATTGTACGAATCATCGATCAAGACCATCCCCCCCTTCCCTTCCAACAGGCGCATACGTCCCTCGGTGGGAGGGGTGCGTCGTGCGACCGCATCGAGACCGGCGAGGGGGAACCCAAGTGCGACACGGACAGCAGCCGCAGCGGCCCAAGGGTAGAGGTGGTGGGCGCCAAGGACGCCGGGGCGATGGATGAGCAGCCGTTCGCCGCTCAGCCTGTTGACGATTTCACCACGCACACCTCGAGGAACAGGGACCCCTTTGCGACGGGAGAAGAGAGGGCGGTAGCCCCGAATATGAATCTCAGCTTCCTTGGCAAAACCATACCGCAGCAACGCGACACCTTGCGGGAGAAAGGATCGCGCAAGGGGTTCTGAACGCTCGTCGTCTGCCTGAACGATGACGCTTCCTCCGGCGGGCATTGTCGATACGATTGACCAGTCTTCCCGAAAGAGTGCATCTGCGGAGGGAAAGAATTCAATATGGGGAGGAATCTCCGGAAAGTGAGCTCCCACAACGATGTGGGGAGAGAGCCACCTGCGGAAGCGTTCCATATCCCCCGGCTGGTCTGTGCCAAGCTCGAGCACGAGCCATCGGGGAAAGGTTCGACTCGTGAGCGTCTGCCACCATGCTGCGCACACCGCAGCCCCCCACCCAATGCTGCGGGTTGGAGCGGGGATACCGAGCACAGCCAGCGGCACCGTAAGCTCGGTATTCTGGCTTGCAGCATTTTTTCGGGTGTGCCCGAGTTGGGCGAGGCTCGCAAAAACAGCGTCTTTGATGGTGGTTTTACCGACCGGCCCAACGATGGCAATGACGGTTGGCGTGTGTCGGCGGATCACTACTCGGGCTGCTGCCGTGAGGGCGGTAGCGACAGCCCGCTTCACGAGTTCGCGCATACCCTCTCCATTCTATCGCAGCGGTATCGTTCTCCCAAGCGACAGGGAATGCTCCCGCGCATCAAAGCGATCCGGTGGCGGGAGGTCGCGTTCGAGAAGGTAGTCCCGTATCGCCATAAATGGCTTCGTGAGCGTTTCCGAGGCGTAGCGGGCGTGGCGGGGCGCTCGGAGGTAGAGGAAAACGGCGTACTGCGGATTGCGGGCCGGGAAGTAGCCGAAAAAGGAGTGGAGGTAAGCGTCGGTGCGGTAGCCTTTCCCGTCGGCACGGGCAATCTGCGCCGTTCCTGTCTTTGCTGCGGTGGTGTAGTTGGGGTCGCGGAACTTCCCTCGGGCCATCACGGTATCCACTACCTTGATGAGCATTTCCGTGACCGTTGCTGCGGTAGATTCTGAAAACACTCTTTCAGTTGATGCGGGAGGCTGCAGAGGGATGCGCCTGCCCGTTTGGGTAAGGACGAACGCCCCAACGTGGAGCGGTGGGGTGCGCCCGCCATTGGCGAGGGCGCCCAACGCACGAGCCATTGCCACAGCAGAGGTTCGAAATCCCTGTCCGAAGGATGCTGTTGCAATCTCAATGGATCTCCCTGCTGCCACCCCTTCTGCCACATTAGCCACGCTGCCCCGCACGGAGGGGAGGTCAATGATGGGAGCTGCAGCAAACAGCGTAGTGAGCTTCTTGAGGAACCACTGGGGGTTGAGTTGGGTGGCAACCCACGCTGCCCCAACGTTGAGTGATTGGGAGAGGATCTCTTGGACCGAGACGTGTCCACGTGCTCTTGCATCGTAATTGTGGATGACGGATCCATCATAGGTGGCGCTCCCTGTATCGAGGTAGGTAGACGAGGCGTGTATCACACTCTGTTCGAGGCCGAAGGCAACGGTGAGCGGTTTCATCACGGATCCAAATTCGTAGGTTTTCTGCGTGAGCGGATTGACGAGCGGTGGATCTTTGCGACGAGGAAAGGTAGGGAGGAAGGACGGGCGTGCTGCCATTGCAAGCACCGCCCCATCGGAGGGACGGTACACGATGGCGCCCGCCTCTTCCGGCTTCCATTGCTCCATTAGGGAATCGAGGACCTTTTCTACTTGTTGCTGGAGTGGAAGGTCGAGCGTGAGCACCACATCGCCGTGAGGAGTGTCGCCAAATGGGAGGAATTGCGCGACCTCTCCAACTGCCAGTGAGAACCATCCGCTTCCGGTAAACAGCTTTCCCGTTGCGAGCACCTCATCGTAGAACGCCTCCACTCCATAGATACCTCGAGGGGAAACGGTACGGTCGGTGTAACCGATGGTGCCGACGAGGTGTGCGGCGAGGGATCCGAAGGGGTAGGTGCGCACGGTAGTGCGGAGGTAACGAACCCCTTTCTCGTCTCCGAGCCGCCGCTGAAGCTGTCGCATTTCAGAGGCAGAGAGATTATCGGCGACGACCACGGGTTTGCGCTGTTGGAGCCACTGGGTGAAAGTTTCTACTGTAACACCATCGCGATCCTTGAGGAAGAGGAAGAGCGTGTCAGGGCGTTCCACCAGCTGCGGAATCAGGAGAACTCGGAAGCGGTCCTCAGAATAAGCGAGGGGGACGAGTCCACCCGAAGGGCCTTGCGCGAGGATACGCCCGCGATAGGTGAGCGGGTCGTTTCGCATGGTGAGAAACCGTTGCTGGGCCGCTTGTGCGAGAGCAGCCCCTTCAACAACCTGCAATCGCCATAGAGAGACGCCGACCCACCCCCAAAGAATTGAGATGCCCAAGGCTACCATCAACACCCGTGCTGCTGCAGGAAGGAGGCGCTTGCCTCGTGCCCGCATACGCGTGCGCTACCGTTCCTGCGCAAGGGCAAGCCTTGGAGGCCAATGGATGACGCGCCGCTGGTTCCCCTTCGTGGGGGATACGGCTAGGGGTGGGAGGTCTTTGGAGGAAAGAGGTTGGAGGGAGGCAGCGAGTTTCTCCTGTACAATGGCAAGCGAATGGTCCAGGGTGGCGAGTGAGGCGCTCAGGGCGATACTCGAGGCGAGCGCACCGAGGTAGAACATCCCTGTCGTGAGGCAGCAGAGTACTCCAGCAAGCACCGGCTTTCGCACGATTGTGGAGAAAAAACGCAGGAAATACAGCTTCATACACGTTTCTTTCGTTCAAACACACGCAATTTGGCACTCCGTGCGGCGGGATTGCTGGCAATCTCCTCGGGACGCGGCACAACGGGCTTTTTCGTGATGCGCACCCCGAGCCCGTGGTGTGCCGCTTCCCGAAAGATTGCCTTCACAATGCGATCTTCCCCGCTATGGAAGCTCACCACCGCTACCCTTCCTCCTGCTCGAAGGAGGCGAATCGCGCTGCGGAGCCCTGCTTCAAGCGCTGCGAACTCATCGTTCACCGCAATGCGAATCGCTTGGAATACCCTCGTTGCCGGGTGGAGGCGTCCTCTGCGAGGAACCGTCTGCTCAATGAGCGTTGCGAGTTCCTTGCTTGAGACGATGCGTCTTGCCTTTCGGGCATTCCCGATCGCTCGGGCGATCCGCTGGGCGTAGGGCTCGTCGCCGTATCGTCGAAACAAGGCCGCGAGTTCTCCGACAGGCCATTCATTGACGATTTCAGCCGCGGTGGGACCGTGATGGTGCTGCGGCTCTGCAAAGGTCATAAGGAGCGGCTCATCCCTGAGGAAGGAGAAGCCCCTCCCTGACTCCCGGAGGTGGAAGTGAGAGAGACCGAGGTCGAAGGCAATCGCATCTACCTTTTCAATCCCCTCTCGCGTGAGGATTTCGGGAAGTTGCCGGAATGACCCGCGTCGAAGCAGGATTCGCACACCAGCGGGAGCAGTGGGGAGGATACGGCGGGATACCCGCTTCACCGCAGCTTCTTCCACATCAATACCAACGAGGGTTCCCTCGCCTCCAAGGGCAGCGATGAATGCTTCCGCGTAGCCGCCGCCACCGAGCGTTGCGTCCACTACCGTTGAGCCCGGTTGGATGGCGAGCGCACGGAGCACCTCTTGTAAAAGAACTGGGGGATGGGATGTCATAGGAGCCCTAACTCTCCGAGCCGGGCTGCGAGAGCGTCTGCCTGCGCTGCTGTTTCCTCGAGGTAGCGGTTCCATCGATCCTCATCCCAGATCTCTAGCCGCTTCCCTACCCCGGTCATAACGACGCGCTCTTGCAATCCCGCGTAGCGGGCGAGATGTTCCGGAATAAGGATACGACCATTGCTATCAACCTTCGTTTCTGTCGCGCTGGCGAAAAGGAATCGTGCGAACCGCCGGGACGCTTCACTCCCCATTGGGAGGCCTGCAAGGGTATCAGCGATACGCAGCCACTCTCGCTTGGCAAGGACCCAGAGGGTATGCTCCAAGCCTGCGGTGAGCACCACATGAGGCCCGAGTATCGGACGAAGCCGCGCGGGAAGGGATAGGCGCCGCTTCTCATCGAGCGTGTGGTGGTACTCTCCCGTCAGCATTGCATCCCACTATATCCCACCAAACATTGATTGTATACCACCTCATCCCACACCAGTGGTGCATTATCCACAGGCAGAGGAAAAGCCTTGTGTTTCAAGGCTTTTTCTCATTTCGCTTATCCACAAAGGGGCAAGTATGCTCCGGCGTACTACTTGTCTTGGTCGTTGTTGTGCGTGATGGTGGGGTAGTGTGGGGGTGCGGTGGGGCGAGGTCGCACGAGCGGGAAGATTTGCGCTTCCCGTACCGGTACGTTAGCGAGGAACGCAAACACCCGCTCAGACATTCCGAATCCAAACGTGGGAGGCATTCCGTACTCGAGCGCCTCCACATACTCCCAGTCAGCAAACTGCGCCTCCTCATCCCCCCGGTCTCTCAGGGCTTGCTGTCGACGGAAGCGCTCCGCCTGGTCAATGGGGTCGTTGAGTTCGCTGAAGCCTTTCGCCAACTCACTCCCGGCAATAATTACTTGGAACCGCTCCACGATGGCAGGATTATCCGGATCCCGCTTCGCAAGCGGCTCAAGGTAGGTTGGAATGCCGATGAGAAAGCCGGGCCCAGGAATGGTCTTCCTAATCTTCTTCCAGAGCAGATCGACTCCCCGCTCCACGGAGAGCACCGCCTGATCAAAGGGAACCCTTTCTCTCTCCAGTACGGCAGCAACTTCCTCCACCGTTGTTGCAAGGGGGTCGATGGAGAAGTGTTGTTGGAGGAGCTCACAGAAGTGGTAGGTTTCCCATTGTTGTGAGAGGTCAACGGAGAAGCCGCGAATGGTGAATCGAGTCGTTCCAAACGCTGCGTCAGCCACAGCGAGGAAGAGCTCCCTTGTGAGTTCCATTCCGTATCGAAAGTCTGCGTACGCTTCGTAGAATTCCAGCTGGGTGTAGTCTTGAAGGTGCTCGGAGGATATCCCTTCATTTCGGAAGATGCGCCCTATTTCGTACACCTTCGGAAATCCTGCAATCATCAACTTTTTCTGCCAGAGTTCCCCCGTGGAAATACGAAGGTATACATCAATGTCGAGTGCATTGTGGTGCGTAATGAAAGGTCGCGTCTCTGCTCCCCCGGGCAGCGTTTCCAGTGCTGGCGTCTCCACCTCGAGGAAACCGCGCTCGTCGAGGAAAGCCCGCGCCGCCTTCCAGAACCGGGCCCGCGCCTCTATTCGCTCACGGAGTTGCGGGTTCAGGAGAATGTCGAGGTAACGGTAGCGGTAGCGTGTCTCCTCGTCTCTGAACCCTTCCTGCGCTTCGGGAATAGGGCGAAGGCTCTTGGCAAGCATACGCCACTTGCGGGCAAACAAGGTTCGTTCACCTCGCTGGGAACGGCCGAGCGTTCCGGTTACCGCAATGAAATCGGATCGGTCTACCGCTTTCTTGAAGAGGGCGAAGGAATCCTCGCCAACTCCGTCACGCCGAATCGCAGCCTGCAGCGTACCAGTCCCATCAAAGAGATCAATGAAGATAATGCTGCCGTGTTCCCGGAGCGCGGTGATGCGTCCTGCTACCGTAATATCCCTCCCAGAAGCGGCGCGCGCTTCGAAAGCTTCCAATGCTTCTTGAATTGAGTGGGTTCTGCCGCTTCGGGGGGGATACGGGTCCATTCCGGCTTCGACCAGCATGGCCCTCTTGCGGAGCCGGTCGGCACGAATTTCTTCCAGCGGGCGAGGCATGGATTCCTAGCTAGCGAAGCGCACAAATGTGGTAGCGCACAGCACCGGATGGTGTTGCCACCTCCACCACTTCCCCCTCCCTCTTGCCGAGGAGCGCTTCCCCAAGGGGGGATTCGTAGGAAATCTTGCCCTCTTGAATGTTTGCCTCGTGCGGACTCACGATGCAGAGCTCTCTCTTCTCCTCTGTGCCTTCTTTCTGCACTACGACGCAGCTGCCCACTTGCACCACGCCGCCTGTGAAGGAAGGGGTCGTGGATACGATTTCCGCAGCCCGGAGCGTCTCTTCGAGCGTGCGAATTCGCTCCTCGAGCGCCGCCTGCGCCTCCCGCGCCTCCTGATACTCTGCGTTCTCTCGCAAATCACCGAGCGCCCGCGCGGATTCAAGCGCTTGGGCAATTTCAGTGCGCTTCACTGTTTTGAGGTATTCTAATTCCTGCTTCATCTCCTCGTACGCTTCTTGAGAGAGGATGGGTCGATCTGGCATACCACTTACCATTACCCGATCGCAATGGGAAACGTGTTGCTACCGTAGCATATTCCTTGCGGTTTGTCATTGCCTTAATCTACGGTATCGCTGAGGTAGGATGGAGCGTGGTTGCGCATCCATTGGAAGAGACGCGCCATCACATACACACCACCGATGGTGTTCGATGCCGGCCCTCGCTCCATTACGACGGCGAATGCGTAACGGGGATTCTCGTAGGGAAAGAAGCCTATGACGAGCGAGTTGACGCGTTTGTGGGAAGCACCGAGCTCTGCGGTTCCTGTTTTGGCGGCCACTGTCACGAAGGGGAGATTGAGGCCTTTTGCGGTTCCCTCCTGCACCGCTCGTCGCATCCCTTGCCGAACTGGCGCGAGGTATCCCTCCTCAAACGGGAGGGGTTGCGGCGCGTGGGCGGCGCACGCCTGCTGGGTGAGACATGGGAAAGGGAGTTTTCCTGTGGCGATGCCGGCGGCAGCCCGGGCGAGGGCAAGCGGCGTCACCTGAACGCCGAACTGACCAATGGCCGTGAGGTAGGTGTCGCCGAGTCGCCACGGTGTCCCGAATGTTTGCCTCTTCCATTCCGGCGTGGGAATGGTGCCGGCCGGGACGACGGAGCCGGCAAAGGGGAACGATTCGGTGAAGCCAAATGCTGCGAGGTCTTTTGCCAGCCGTTGAATGCCTATTCCTCTTGGAATGCCGGCTTTCGGATTCCCTCCCGCCACGCTCATAAAGAATACGTTGGAGGAAAAGGCGAGTGCTCGCGAGAGGTTGTTGGCGCCAAACGCCGGAGGCCCCCAATCCCGGTAAACTGTCGGCTTATCCGGGTGGTAGGGGTTGGGAACCACCAAGGTACCGTTGCTTACGATCACGGTGGATGGAGTGATGATGTGGTTAGCCAGTGCTGATACCGCAACGAATGGTTTGATGGTTGACCCCGGGGCATAGCGGCCGGACCATGCGCGCGGGAGAAGAGCCGCGTTTGGACGGGCAAGCTCGCGGGCGACCTCGGTGGTGCTCGCCGGGTTCCCAAACGGACGGTGGTCGAACGAAGGGTAGCTCGTGATAGCCAATACGCTCCCATCGCGCACATCCAATAGGGCGCCGCTTGCCCCCCGGAATCCCCGTTGCTCAGCGGTCTCTTTGAGAATTTGGTAGAGCGCTTCAGTGAGTGGGGCATCGATCGTGAGTTGCAAAGGGGGTGCTTCCTTTGGTTGTCGCACGATTCGCTGGCTCACTACGGCCCCCTTCGCGTCGGTCTCGTACCACACGATTCCGTCTTCACCTTGCAGGAGGGCATTGTACGCTCGCTCGATGCCGGCTACACCTTCGTAGTTCCATTGGTAGTAGAAGCCGGAAGCGTCTTTCTTTGGAGGAGAGACGTATCCAACGAGGTGCGCGAGGGAGAAAGGGTAGGTATACACCCGAATACGGTTGCCTTGCGGGGTTGTGGCATTGCCGGCAAGTAGGCGCCCCTCCCGGTCAACAATGGTGCCGCGGGGAGCTGGAACGATCGCGCTCGCGACGAGGTTTTCTGTAGCGAGGCGGCGGTATGTAGCACCTTCTACTCCTTGGAGCCAAAAGGAACGCGCACCAAATACACCGAGGAGAGTGATGAAACAACCTAAGAAGACGAGGGGCACTCGTCGCGAGATCGGTACCTCGACGCGGAAGAGGTCCTCATCAGAGGTGGTGAGGTAGTGGGCCTCCGGGAGCGTCTCATCGGGGAAGAGTTCGCGGATCTCGCTTTTCCGAAACCGCCACCGAAGGAATCGTTGGACCATCACTTCTTACTGTACCACGAGGAGGGCAGGAGGATCGGTTGGAGCAGCGCATTGATGAAAGTGCCGAAAACCCCCCCAAGGGTGTAGAGGGGCACCCAAAGGGCTCTCGCCTGCGCCCCGAACCACACATCTGCTGCCACCAACGGGATAAGATATTCCCATCGCGGTCGGTAGAGTTGGGTGAGGATCGAGAAGAGGAACACTACCCACCATGGCAACAGCGAAATGAGTACAGCGAGGACACCCATCCGAACCAACGGACCTCCCACTTGCCGAAGGAGCATGCTGGGCTGATGAATGGCCATAGGTTACTCCTGCCCGTTGGAGGTGGGAGCGGCAGGCATCGTGGTGGTGCTCACCGGAGATTGCGCCGCCTCACGCCACCATGACGCCGGGAGCATTCGTACCGACTCGGTGAGGAGCACCCGACGAATCGTGAAAGGGTTGGGAGCAATCCGTGCCACCACCGTTGCCTTCGGATTGGCAGGCGTCTGCTCCACTCGAACCACCCGGCCAATTGGCGTGAGTGGGAGACTGCTCGTCCACACCACGGTTCCTACTTCAGGAGCCATCTCTTGGGGAACCTGACCTGCGAGCACACCGCCTCCCTTCCCTGTGAGGAGGATCGGTGTCTGGGCTTCACCAAGTCGCGCAAGCAGGCGTGTGCTGGGAGCGGAGTAGAGTCGCACACGGGAGAATTGGGGGGTCACGATATCGACAACCCCAACCGGCCACCATTCAGGAGGGGCGAGTGCCACCATACCTCGGCGCACCCCTCCCTTTTGCCCCACATCAAGAATAAGGGTGTCGTACACGCTTGCCGGTGGCACTGCGAGCACGCCACTCATAATAGTCGTTCCTGCATCGGGAGGGAGCCGTCCGAGGAGGGATTGCAATTGGGTTATTTCGTTCTGGAGCGTTTGGTACGCGCTCCGCTCGAGCGCAACCGACTCTGCAAGGCGACGCTGCTCGCTTTCACGGGAAAATCTATCGTAAGCGAGGAGCCACACCCCTTTCAGGGTAGTAGTAGACTCAGCAACGAAGCTCCAGAGAGAGAGGAAAGGAGCGAGCGGAGATCGCAGGAAGCCTGCGAGCAGGAGCACCGCCGCAAGAATCACTCCTGCCACGCTACTGAGGAGCAACAATTTCTTCCTCATCATGCGTTACCAGCATATCACGGTGGGCCTCCACATCTTCAAGCACCACGGCAGTTCCCCGCACAACGGCAAGGAGCGGCTCCGGAGCGACACTGAATGGGATGCCGAGCGCTTCTTGAAAGAGCTCCGGCATTCCTCGAAGGAGCGCTCCACCTCCCACGAGGTACGCTCCCCGCTGCATAATATCGGCGAGCACCTCTGGAGGGGTAGCTTCCACCACCTCCCGCACCCCTTCGAGAATTGCGTGGACCGACGGGAGTATCGCTTCCCGCACATCTCGGTCAGTGACGACGACTTCTCGCGGGAGCCCTTCCACCACATCCCTTCCCCGCAGCACCACCTCAAGTGATTTGGGAAGCTCTCGCACAGCCCCCACCGCCCACTTCACCTCCTCTGCTGTTTTCTCTCCTACGAGCAGCTTGAACTCGTTGCGGAGATATGTGGCAATATCGCGGTCGAACGTATCGCCTGCGATACGGAGATTCCTGCTCTCCACCACCCCTCCAAGGGAAAGTACCGCGATATCGGTGGTCCCTCCCCCTATGTCAACCACCATAGATCCCTGCGCATCACGCAACGGAAGGCGAATTCCCAGCGCGGCAGCGATTGGTTCTTCGATGATGTGCACCTCTCTCGCTCCAGCCGCTTGCGCTGCGTCTCGAACTGCGCGAATCTCAACCGTGGTAATGCCAGTTGGCACACCTACCACTACCCGGGGGCCAAAGAGGCTCATTGGCTCCCTCGCGAGCGCTCGGGAGAGGAAATGCCGCATCATCTCTTGGGCAATATCGAATTCGGAAATGACGCCTTCGACGACGGGTCGAATCGCCCGAAGGTGCTGAGGGGTCCGCCCCAACATTGCGCGAGCTTCGGCCCCGACTGCAACGACCGTGCTCGTCTTGGTATTGAGCGCCACCACAGAAGGCTCCCGGACTACAATGCCTTTGCCACGAACATACACGAGCGTTGTGGAAGTGCCGAGATCAATGCCAACATCTGCCCCATTGAGGCGTTGTGTGAGCCACGAGGGCAACCACTTCCTCATACGAGTGCTTCCACGGCAGGGATGAGCTCTCCGATTGGGACATACTGCGGCGTGCCTCCTTTCCGCTGGACGATTTCTGCGCGACGTTCCGCCAGGCTCTTCGGCCCCACCCGAATCTGCACAGGAATGCCTATCAGGTCGGCGTCAGCGAGCTTTTCTCCCACAGATGCTTCCGTGCGATCATCCCACAGCACCTCTATCCCGTGCGACTGGAGATCACGGTAGATGGTAGCAGCTGTCTCTTGCACGGATGCTTCCGTGGAAAGAGAAATGAGGTGAACCGCAAACGGCGCGATGGAAGAAGGCCACACAAGCCCCCGGTCATCTGAGAAGAGTTCTGCCACAAGGCCCATCAAGCGATTGGGTCCGATGCCGTAGCAACCCATCACTGGATACTTGAGCGTGCCATCTTGGTCTCGGAAGGTGCACTGCAGAGCCTCGCTGAATCGTGTGCCGAGGGAGAAAATGTTGCCTACCTCTACCGCCCGCACTTCCTCGAGTCGCTCGCGTTCTAAACCGAGGTCCGCGAGGACGGCATCGGTGAACACTTCCTTATTGACCGCAATTCCCTTTTCCCTATCGAGGTAAATCGTATCTTCGCCGACCTCCGCAACTGTCTGGAACTCGTGGCTATACTGGGAGAAGATGCCGCCGGAAGCGAAGGTGAGGTAGGTCCGGTCCCCTATCCCGATGCGTTGGAAGATGGTGAAGTACGCCCGCTTTACGCGTTCGTAGAGCTCCTCGTGCTCCTGTTGCGTGCGGGCAAAGGTATACATATCTTTCATATAGAATTCCCGACCGCGCATCAATCCACTTCGAGCCCGAAGTTCATTCCGAAACTTGAGTTGGATTTGGTACGGCAGTTGCGGCAGATCGCGGTAGGATGAGATGTGCTCCCGCATAATGGCGGTGATAGGCTCTTCGTGGGTGGGAGCAAGCCCCGCTTCCCCTCCCGCGTTGAGCGATGTTTTGAACCAGATATCAACCTCTTCGTCGCTCCATCGATCTGTCTGTTCCCAGAGCGATCGCGACTGCAGGGCTGACAGGTGCACCTCCTGTCCGCCGATCGCATCCATTTCTTCACGGATAATTTGCATAATATTGCGGAGAACTCGCCATCCGAGAGGGAGGAAGGAGTAGACGCCTGCCAATTCTTTGTGGACAAAACCGGCTCGAATGAGGAGTTGGGCGTTCCGGGAGGTTTCGTCTCGGGGCGCTTCTCGCCTCGTGGTGGAAAAGAGGGAGGATTGACGCATAGGCTTCCTACACTCACCGAATACATCGGCTACCGTAGCATACTTTTCCCTTCCCCTCTAGGCGATAAGGCGGCGTACATCTTGGTAGGTTACCGCAAGGACGATGAGGAGCAGGAAAGCGAATCCCACAATGGTGACGGTATGGATCACACGCGGCGACAGCGGGCGTCGCAAGAGAGCTTCGATCCCCACGATGAGGAGCCTCCCTCCATCGAGCGCGGGAAGGGGCAGAAGGTTCAACACCCCAAGGTTGAGTGAGATGAGTGCGACGAAGGGGATGAGGAAGGTGAGACCCATTGCAGAAGCTTCTCCTACGAGTGCCGCAATGCCGACCGGGCCGGTGAGCGCAGAGAGCGTCGGGCCGCCGTTGACGAGTTGTGCAAGGAGGCTCAGGATCCCAACGAGAATTTGCTGCAGGGTTGTGAGTGTGTGGACGAGCCCTTCCCATGGGGCAACCCACCACGGCACGCGGATGAGTGTCGCATCGATGGCCCGAACCCCTATTGCTCGTTTTCCTTCCTCTGGCGAGAGCCCCTCGAGAGGGGTAATGGAGACACTGTGGCGCTCCCCAGCGCGTTCCAACACAATCTGCAAGGATGCCGCCTCCTGTGCCGCAGTGACGAGATCAGCGAGCGTGGGATTGGGGATTGGGTCGCCGCCACGAGGGGTAATAGAAACGATGATATCCCCTGTCTGTACGCCGGCCTCAGCTGCAGGAGACTCAGGGAGCACATCGAGCACCACGAGCTTGCGGGCAAGCACCGTGGCCGTGGAAGGAACATCGTCTCGGCTCACGAGCACCCCCGTCCATCCGTACGCGAGCGTATAGAGCAACCATCCTGCAAGCACATTCATTGCCACTCCACCGACGAGGACCGCGGCTTGCGCGTATCGGGGGGCTTGTGCGAACGAATCAGGATCTCCTGCCCCCTTTGCTTCACTGTCCTCTCCCTTCAGACGAACGAATCCACCGAATGGGAGGAGGTTGAGGCTGAAGGTGGTGGCACTTCCCCGGGGTCGCCAACGCAGAAGCCGGGGAGGGAAGCCAATAGCAAACTCTTCTACAGTAATGCCGAATCGGCGAGCAAACCAGAAGTGGCCCCACTCGTGCACGAGCACGAGGAAGAAGATGATGAGGAGGAAAAGGAGGATCGTCGTTCCCATGCGTTAGGAGCGAATTGCTGCCTCCTTCGCTTCTGCAAGTTCCTCGAGAGAAGTGTTAATCTCCTGCACGAGCGATTGCAGCTTCTCAAGGAGTCGAAACTTCTCCTCTTCTGAGAGTTCTTTTGCTCGTTCTGCGGCAATAATTGCTTCCTTTGCGTCATCTCGAGCCCGCCGAACCCGGATACGGGCTTCCTCCAAAAGAGCGCGAACCTGCCTCACGAGTTTCTCCCGCATTTCACTCGTAAGCTCCGGAATTGTTGCCCGCACACCCCGCTCATCTTCCACGACGGAGAAACCGAGGTCAGCCTCCTGAATGGCGCGAGCAACCGTTTTCACGAGCTGGGTGTCCCACACACTCACACGGAGCGTGCGCGTGCCTTCTGTAGTAATGGAGGCGAGGTGCGACAGGGGGGTGAGCATGCCGTACGCCTCCACCTTTATACGGTCGAGCATCGCAGGTGAGGCGGTGCCGGCCCGGAGCTGCCGGAGCTCCCCCGCAAGCCATTCGTGCGCTCGTTGTCCTTCTTCCCGAAAACGACGGATTGCTGGATGGTCCATATGCGCATCAGCGTATCAACTTTCCTTTCCCGAAGCAATGCGAGGAAGCCGGAAGGCGAGGTATTCGAGCACCGCCTTTCGGTTTGCTGTGCCCACCTCGTTCCAAAGCATAGCCTCGACAAGCGCTTGCTGAGTTTGGAAGCCCCATTGGTGTTGGCGAGCGAGTGCTCGGAGGGAGGTAAGGAGCGTTGGGAGAGCCTCTCGTCCTCCCTTTCCTTGCGCCACCGATCGGGCAAGAGCAAGGCGTTCCCGAAGGGAGGCAGCGAGAAATTGGTGAGCGAGCGTGCCTTCTGCAAAAGGCAGAGGAGCGTGCTGCGGTATTGCCACTGCTCGAGAACGGAGCGTTGGGATAAGGAGAGTGAGGGAAGGGGCAACAAGCGCAACGATGGTGGAAGCTGGCGGTTCCTCGGTGAGCTTCAAGAGTGCCTGCTGCGCTTGCGGACTGAAGCGTGTCGCAGCGAGGATGAGGAACCGGCGATTTCCTCGTGGAGTGAGCGAAGCGATGCGGCCTGCCTCACGGGCTGTTTCTATTGAGAGGAGCTCACCTTCCCACTCCCACACATCACCAATCCGGCGCGCTTCCTCAAAACCGAGCCTCTGGAGGAGATGCCGGGCACGCTCTGCTGTGCCTTCAATGAGGTAGGTGTGGTGGAGGGGTAGATCGCTTTCCTGCACCATAGAGGCTTGTTCTGCTTCACCACGAAGCCTGTTTTGTAGCAAAGAGACGCTTGTAGGTGGAAAGGTGTTGGAGAATGGTTCCGCAGCCTCGTGCCACAGCCTGCTGCGGTTCTTCAACAACGAAGGCGCGCACGCCGAGGCGGCGCGAGAAGAAGGTGGCAAGGTTCCGTAACTGTGCCGTTCCTCCCGTGAGGGCAATGCCGTGATGGATAATATCGGAGGCGAGTTCCGGAGGGGTGTCATTGAGGGTATCACGAATCGCCCGCACCATTGCGGCAATGTCGCGTTGGAGCGCTTTGGCAATCTCATTTGCGCTCACCGTGACCGATCGAGGCATCCCACTCACCACATCGCGACCTTCCACCTCCATTGTTTCGTCTCGTTTGAGCGGGAGCGCCGTTCCAATGGTGATTTTCACTTTCTCTGCAGTACGGGACCCAACGAGGAGGTTGTGCTGCTTTCTCAGGTAGTCCTGAATGGTGGTATCGAGCTTCGACCCTCCGACCTTCACGGAAAGTGCGGTCACGACCCCTCCGAGCGATACCACCGCGACATCGGTAGTGCCCCCGCCGATATCGGCAACGATGTAGCCACGAGGCTCATGGATAGGAATGCCTGCGCCAAGCGCGGCGAGGATAGGCTCTCGCACAACATACGCGCTCCGTGCTCCGGCGCGCTCCACCACTTCCACCACCGCCCTCCGTTGTGTTGATGTAACCCCAGCCGGCACGGATACCACTACTTCAGGTTTGATGAATGCGGTTGGACCAAGCGCCCGTCGGAGGAAGTGCTCGACCATCACCCGGGCAACGCGATGGTCTGCAATGACTCCCTCACGGAGCGGCTGGAAGGCGACGATAGGGTCTGGTGTTTTCCCCAGCATTGCTTGGGCCTCCTTTCCGACGGCGAGGACTGTCCGATCTCCCTCATGGTACGCCACAACGGAAGGTTCGTGCAGGACGATGCCTTTTGTTGGTGCGTACACGAGCGTTGTGGTGGTGCCGAGATCGATGCCGAGGCGGGGTGCGAGCCATTGACGGAGCGCAAGGAGCATTGCGGGTATGGTAGCCGCTTCCTCCCTGCTCCGCAAGAAAGGTGGTATAGTCCCTGCTATGGGCAACGCAGGACCAGCGTACCACTTTGCAGTGCAGGGAGGTATTCCGCTCAAGGGGGAGGTGCAGACGCAGAGCGCCAAGAACGCGGCAGTGGCGGTGCTTGCCGCTTCCCTCCTCAACACGGAACCCACAGTTCTCACCTCAGTGCCGCGTATCGAGGAGGTGCGTCGTCTCTGCGAAGTCGCCCAGTCGTTAGGATGGTCAGTGTCTTGGAAGGAAGAGCAGCAGGAGACGAGGCTCCACATCCTACCGCCGGCTCACCTCCGTCTCGAGCAGATCGATGCGGAATCAGCGCGAAAGACGAGGAGTGCGTTCCTCTTTCTACCTGCACTCCTTGCCCGTCACCCACAGGTCTCCTTTCCCCTGCCGGGAGGGTGTCGGTTGGGAGATCGCTCGCTCCTTCCCCACCTGGTAATGCTTGAGGCGTTCGGTGTGCGAACGGAGGTGCGAGAAGAAGTGATACTTGCCGATGCCACCCAGCTGCACGCAGCAGATGTCGTCCTGCTCGAGAGTGGGGATACGGTCACCGAACACGCACTCCTCATTGCCGCTCTCGCCGATGGGGTGAGCACGATTCGCTACGCCTCGGCAAACTATATGGTGACGGAACTGGCACGTTTTCTCCAGACGCTGGGGGTAAGGATAGAAGGAGTGGGCACGACCACGCTGCGTGTCGAGGGGGTCGGAGGCCTGCTACACCTGCCTGTGAGCCACGCAATAGGGGAAGATCCAACTGATGCGATGTTTTTCATCGCCGCAGCGCTTGTGACGAACGGCGACATTCTTATCCGAAATGCCCCCCTTCGATATCTCGAGGTGGAGCTCGCGTTCCTCCACCTTATGGGGGCAGAAGTGGCGCCTGTCGGGCAAGTTCGGTTGAGTCGGAACGGGATCACAGAGGTAAGCGATGTGCGGGTGCGTCCGGGCTCCCTCATTGCTCCTCCCCTCAAGATTCATCCGCGCCCCTATCCCGGTCTCAACATTGATAACCTCCCCTTTTTTGCTGTGATTGCCACGCAGGCAGAGGGGGAAACACTGCTGCACGACTGGGTATATGAGAAGCGGGCAATTTACTATACAGAACTCGAGCGTCTCGGTGCTTCGACCCTCCTGTTGGATCCCCATCGCATTCTCATCAAGGGGCCTACTGTGCTCAAACCCGCCGAACTGGTCGCTCCTCCTGCGTTGCGCCCGGCCTCTATTCTTCTCATTGCGATGCTCGGTGCGCAAGGGCGGTCGCAGCTTCGGCATGTGTATGCGATCAAACGGGGATACGAGGCGCTCGCTGAACGACTCCGTCTCCTTGGGGCTGATGTACAGCTGGATCGTGAGGAGCAGTAAGGCATCAGTGTGGAGGGTTTATGCGGCTCGTCATCGTAGAATCTCCGGCGAAGGCGAAAACAATTGAGCGATACCTCGCTCCGCTTTCGGAAGAGGTGGGTGAGCCGTATGTGGTTCGCGCTTCGCTCGGCCACATCCGTGACTTGCCGAAACGGAACAAAGACGCCATTGATATTGCCGGTGGCTTTCGCCCGCGGTACGTGCTGGTAAAAGGAAAGGAGAAGGTGGTGCGCGAGCTGAAGAAACTCGCGCAGCAAGCCAGCAAGGTGATTCTCGCGACGGATCCTGACCGGGAGGGCGAGGCAATTGCCTGGCACATTGCTCAGGTGCTTGGACTGCCCTCTGAGCGCTACGAGCGAGTCGTGTTCCACGAGGTTACCCGAGATGCAGTGCTCGCAGCATTTCGGCATCCGCGTTCGCTGAACGAACATCTCCGCCTCGCTCAGGAAGCACGGCGGGTGCTGGACCGCATCGTAGGGTACGACCTCTCGGGACTCATCTGGAAGAAGGTGCGCTATGGTCTCTCGGCGGGGCGGGTGCAGTCGCCGGCGCTCCGCATTCTCGTAGAACGAGAGCGGGAAATTCGTGCCTTCAAGCCGGAGCAGTTTTTCGTGCTCTCAGCAAGGGTGGAGACCGCTGCGGGGTCGGAGTGTCTCCTTTCCCTGGGGCAACGGTTCAAGACGAAAGGAGAAGCAGAATCAGTTGCTGAGGAAGTGTGCAAAGGGCAGTGGTCCATTGTTTCGGTGACGAAACGGCAGGAGCAACGGCCTGCCCCTGCCCTCTTCATTACCTCCACGCTGCAGCAGGCAGCGTCGAACCGGCTCGGCTTTTCCCCTGCACGAACGATGCGGGCGGCGCAAGCGCTCTACGAAGCCGGCTTCATCACCTATATGCGCACCGATTCCCCTACTCTTTCCGAGCAGGCGCAACAGGCGCTCCGGAAGGCAGTCAATATCCTATTCGGCGAGGAGCTGTTCGAAGCGCACCAGTTTCGTGCAAGGAGCAAGCTCGCGCAGGAAGCCCATG